>NZ_JAIXMK010000060.1:0-12716 GCF_020328095.1 Streptomyces sichuanensis | reverse complement strand
CGGCCGGTGCGCGGGAGCGGCCGGCTCGCCCGCCGTGCCGTCCGGCTGCCGGGGCAGCCGCGCGGCGACGCCGGGCGCGTCCGTGCCGGAGCGCGGCGCGGCGGTGCGCTGTCTTCCGTGGGAGTGGGGATGCTCCGTCACGCGTGGGGTTCCATCCGTCGGGGCCGTGCGCACACAGCGGTCAGGCGCGGCGCAGGTTGAGGAAGAGCTGGATCTCGGGTGGTACGTCCGTACTCGCCGGGGCGTACGCCAGCGAGCTCTCCTCGGCGATGTCGAATCCCGCGTCGCGCACGACCTGGCGCAATTCGTCCCGCAGGTAACCCGATACCCGGATCGTGCTGCCCAGGAACGGGATCGCGTAGTCGTCCACGTCCGCCTCGACCATCGAGAGCGCCAGCAGCCCCCCGGGTCTGAGCAGGTCGTGCAGCATGCGCAGCGCGTGCGGGATCTCCGGCCGCGGCAGCATCAGCAGGGCGAAGAAGGCGGTGATGCCGTCGAAGGTGCCCAGGTGACCGTCGCGCAGATCGGCGAGGTCGCCCAAGTGGAAGGTGGCCTCCGGCACGTGCCGGCGGGCCAGGTCCAGCATGCCGGGGGAGAGGTCGTTGCCGACGACCGTGTGGCCGGCCGCCACGAGCTGACGGGCGGTCGGCAGACCGGTGCCGCAGCCGACGTCGAGGACGCGGGAGCCGGGCGGCAGCGCGGCGGACAGCCAGGCGCCGGCCGCGAGCTGGCCCTCCTTGTGCGGGAACGCCTCGTCGTAGCGGTCGCCGATGGCGTCGAACGCCTCGGCCTGGCCGCTGCGGTCCAGCCCTAAGAGGGCGTAACCGTCGTAGTCCCGCTGATCGTCACCGCTCACGGCTCCGCCCTTCCTGTGACTGTGACTGTCCTTCATCGTGCCGTGCTGTGCAGTATCGCGGAGGCCGATCCTACGGTTGTCCGGCGGGGGACCGGCAAGCGGTCGGCGCCCCGGTTCACGCCCCGATGCGCGCCGGCGTGCGGTCCCAGTCGTCGGGCAGCGCCGGCACCGTCCAGGACGGGTCGGGCCGCCAGCTCTCCCAGCCTGCGGTGAAGGGCGCGCCCCAGCTCTCGATCAGCTCGACGGCGGCGCGCCCGGCGGCCCGCACGTCCTCGGCCTGGGCGGCGGTCATCAGGCCGGCCTGCTGCGCCTGCGCGAACTCGTCCTCGTCCTTCCACTCCCAACTGCGGTCGGGGTAGACGGCGATGTCCAGGAAGTGGTCCTCGGAGTCGACGCCGCCGGCCCAGCGCACGAGCGGTTCCTCAAGGTTCACGTACCAGTTCCTGAAGCGCCAGTCGAGGTCCCAGAAGAGCCAGACCGACCAGGGTTCGCCGGGCCGGGCCAGCTTGAGCACGCCCGGCCCGAACCAGCGGGTGACCTCGGTGGTCCGGGGCTTGGTGTAGCGCGTGGCGAGGGGCTCGCGGTGGACGGGAGTGCCGTCGGCGAGCAGCGGCTTGACGCAGTCGGTGCCGGGGGCCATCCAGACGGCGAGCAGCTCGTCGGTGTCCTGCACGACGGTGACGGGGCGGCAGATGTGGATGCGGCGCGCGGAGCGGGGCCGGGCGTTGCCGCGGTAGCGCCAGAGGATGTGGTCCCCCGGAGCCCAGTGCGCACCTGCTGCCGTTCCCGTCGAATCCCTCGTCTCCGCTGCCATGCGCAGATCTTAGGTGCCTGTGTCACGGATGCGCCGTGACGTGCGCCGCAAAGGTACGGTCCAGCGGCGCACGCCGGGGGTCACGGGCGCGTCATGCGCAGGACGTCCAGGGCCTCGTCGAGCTGCGCCGTCGTCAGCACCCCGCGGTCCACGTAACCCGATTCGAGGACCACTTCGCGGATCGTCTTCCGTTCCGCGAGGGACTTCTTGGCGACCTTCGCGGCCTCCTCGTAGCCGATGTAACGGTTCAGCGGGGTGACGACGGACGGCGAGGACTCCGCGTACTCGCGGGCCCGCTCGGCGTTGGCGGTGATGCCGTCGACGGTGCGGTCGGCCAGCAGCCGGGAGGCGTTGGCGAGCAGCCGCACGGACTCCAGGAGGTTCTTCGCCATCACCGGCAGCATCACGTTGAGCTCGAAGTTGCCCGCGGCGCCCGCGGTGGCGACCGTCGTGTCGTTGCCCGTGACCTGCGCGGCGACCATCAGCACGGCCTCGCAGATGACCGGGTTGACCTTGCCCGGCATGATCGAGGAGCCCGGCTGGAGGTCGGGCAGGTTGATCTCGGCGAGGCCGGTGCGCGGGCCGGACGCCATCCAGCGCAGATCGTTGGCGATCTTGGTGAGGCCGACGGCGATGGTGCGCAGCTGCCCGCTGGTCTCCACCAGCCCGTCGCGCGCGCCCTGCGCCTCGAAGTGGTCGCGGGCCTCGGTCAGCGGCAGTCCGGTGGCCCGTGCGACCTCGGCGATGACGGCGGCGGAGAAGCCGGGCGGGGTGTTGATGCCCGTGCCCACGGCCGTGCCGCCCAGCGGCAGTTCGGCGAGCCGGGGCAGGGAGGCGCGCAACCGCTCGACGCCGTAGCGGACCTGGGCGGCGTAGCCGCCGAACTCCTGGCCCAGGGTCACGGGCGTGGCGTCCATCAGGTGCGTACGGCCGGACTTGACGACCTCCGCGAACTCCCCGGCCTTGCGCTCCAGGGCCGCCGCCAGGTGCTCCAGCGCCGGGACGAGGTCACCGGTGACGGCGGCGGTGGCCGCGATGTGGATGGAGGACGGGAAGACGTCGTTGGACGACTGGCTGGCGTTGACGTGGTCGTTGGGGTGCACCGGGCGGCCCAGGCGCTCGGTGGCCAGGGTGGCGATGACCTCGTTGGCATTCATGTTCGAGGACGTGCCCGAGCCGGTCTGGAAGACGTCGACGGGGAAGTGGTCGTCCCAGCGCCCCTCGACGACCTCGCCCGCCGCGGCGGCGATCGCGGCCGCCACGTCCTCGTCGAGCACGCCCAGGCCCGCGTTCACCGTCGCCGCGGCGGCCTTGATGCGGCCCAGCGCCGCGATGTGCGCGCGCTCCAGGCGCTGCCCGCTGACGGGGAAGTTCTCCACCGCCCGCTGGGTCTGTGCGCGCCACTTGGCGTGGCCCGGGACGCGCACCTCTCCCATCGAATCGTGTTCGATCCGGTCCTGCCCACTCTCGGTCATCGTCTTCTACCTCCTGACAAACACAGCGTTTGTCTCGTTCAACGTGTTCCCAAAAGGCACTACCGCCTAGTAAATACCGCGGGTAACAACTGAACTCGGGGAGACTCCATGACACGCAGACCCACCCTGCGATGTTCGCTCGCCGCCCTCGCGGCCTTCGCCGCGGCGCTGGCCGGAACCGCCGCCACCGGCCCCACCGCCCAGGCGGCACCCCGCACCGGGGCCACCGCCACCGCCCCGCTGCCCCCCGAACTGGAGGCGATCCGCGCCGCCGAGGCCCGGAAGCTCTACGGGGACCCCGCCCAGCGCCCGCTGGCCGAGCGCAAGACCTCGCTCGTCTCCCTCGGTGACAGCGAGATCTCCGGCGAGGGCGTCGGCACGTACGAACCGGGCACGAACGGCCCCACCAACTGGTGCCACCGCTCGCCCGACGCGGCCATCCACCGCACCGCCATCCCCGCCGACGTCACCTACAACGTCGCCTGCTCCGGCGCGTCCACCGTCAACATCCGCATCGGCGGCAGCAAGCAGTACGCGGACGAGCTCGTGCAGAGCGACAACCTCGCCGTCAAGGCGCGCAACACGCGCATCAAGATGGTGCTGCTGGTGGCCGGGGCCAACGACGACCTGCAGTTCGGCCCGGTGATGACCGACTGCGTCACCCGCTACCTGACCCTGCAGGGCCCCTGCGAGCCGAAGTACGCCCCCGGCTGGCAGGCACGCGTCGACGGGCTGGTGCCCAAGGTCGAGCAGACCGTACGGGACCTGCGCAAGGTCATGACGGACGCGGGCTACGCCGACGGCGACTACAAGCTCGTCGTCATGGGCTACCCGAGCCCCATCGGCCCCGACTTCGAGGACAACCCCGACTTCCCCGGCAAGATCCCCGGCGGCTGCGTCGGCCACACCTCGGACTCGGCGTGGGGACGGAACGTCGCGGTGCCCGCGTTCGAACGGGGGATGGCACGCGTCGCGCGCGACACCGGCGCCCTCTTCCTCGACAACTCGCGCCTCTTCCACGGCCACGAGGTGTGCATGGAGGACACCTGGGCCCGCGGACTGTACGTCGACCTGACCAACCCGATCCCGCCGAACGAGAACTCCGTGCGGCAGTCCTTCCACCCCAACGCCCGCGGGCACGGCGCCTTCGCGTCCTGCCTGACCCAGCTGTACCAGTCGGGCTACGGGCAGGCCGGCTGCGCCGACCCGGCGAGCACCGGAAAGCCCGTGCTGTACAAGGGCGGCTGGGACGACGCCTTCCGGCCACTGAAGAGCGCGGCGACGGGGTCGTGCGTGGACGCCTACGGGGCGGCTTCCGCCAACGGCACGCAGGTGGGCGGCTGGCCGTGCTCCGGAAGCCGGAACCAGCAGTGGTGGCACGACGGACAGCAGGGGTCGCTGCACAGCGGGCTGACGCACGACCGGTGCGTGGACGTGCCCGGCGGCGCGTATCGCGCCGGGGCGGCGGTGGCGCTGTGGAACTGCCACGGCGGGGCGAACCAGAAGTTCGTGCGGTCGGACGCGACGTACCGGCCGGCGGCGGCGCAGGACCTGTGCCTCACCCTGGCGGGGGCCAAGGAGCCGGTGCGGCTGCAGAAGTGTGACGGCTCGGCGTCACAGCGCTTCGCGTAGCCCGCGCCGGCGCGCGTCGTCCTCAATCGCCGGACGGGCTGAAATCAGCCCGTCCGGCGATTGAGGACCGGGGTCCGGGGCGGAGCCCCGGTTTCGGGAAGGGGCGGGTAGGGGAAAGCGCCCCGCAGGGGCTACTGCTGGCGCACCGGGATCGACGTGAACGTCGGAGCCGGCGACGGGTCGACGAAGAAGTCGTTGCCCTTGTCGTCCACGACGATGAACGCCGGGAAGTCCTCGACCTCGATCTTCCAGACCGCCTCCATGCCGAGCTCCTCGTACTCGACGACCTCGACCTTCTTGATGCAGTCCTGGGCCAGGCGCGCCGCCGGGCCGCCGATCGAGCCGAGGTAGAAGCCGCCGTGCGTGCCGCACGCGTCCGTGACCTGCTTGCTGCGGTTGCCCTTGGCGAGCATGACCTTCGAGCCGCCCGCGGCCTGGAACTGCTCCACGTAGGAGTCCATGCGACCGGCCGTGGTGGGGCCGAAGGAACCGGAGGCGTAGCCCTCGGGGGTCTTGGCGGGACCGGCGTAGTAGACCGGGTGGTCCTTGAGGTACTGCGGCATCTCCTCGCCCGCGTCCAGCCGCTCCTTGATCTTCGCGTGGGCGATGTCGCGCGCGACGACCAGCGGGCCGGTCAGCGAAAGGCGGGTCTTGACCGGGTACTTGGTCAGCTCGGCGAGGATCTCGTCCATGGGCTGGTTGAGGTCGATCCGGACGACCTCGCCGCTGTCGTCGAGGTGCTCGTCGGTCGTCTCCGGCAGGAAGCGCGCCGGGTCGGTCTCCAGCTGCTCCAGGAAGACGCCTTCGGCAGTGATCTTCGCGACGGCCTGGCGGTCGGCCGAGCAGGAGACGGCGATGGCGACGGGCAGCGACGCGCCGTGGCGCGGCAGGCGGACGACGCGGACGTCGTGGCAGAAGTACTTGCCGCCGAACTGCGCGCCGATGCCGATCTTCTGCGTGAGCTCGAAGACCTTCTCCTCCAGCTCCTTGTCGCGGAAGCCGTGACCCAGCGGGGAGCCCTCCTCCGGCAGCTCGTCGAGGTAGTGCGCGGAGGCGTACTTGGCGGTCTTGAGCGCGAACTCGGCGCTCGTACCGCCGACGACGATCGCCAGGTGGTACGGCGGGCAGGCGGCCGTGCCCAGCGAACGGATCTTCTCCTCCAGGAACTTCATCATGGAGGTCTCGTTCAGCACCGCCTTCGTCTCCTGGAAGAGGAAGGACTTGTTGGCCGAGCCGCCGCCCTTGGCCATGAACAGGAACTTGTAGGCGCCGCCGTCGGTCGCGTACAGCTCGATCTGCGCCGGCAGGTTGGAGCCGGTGTTCTTCTCGTCCCACATGGTCAGCGGGGCCATCTGCGAGTAGCGCAGGTTCAGCTGGGTGTAGGCGTCGAAGATGCCGTGCGAGAGGGCCTTCTCGTCCTCGCCCTCGGTCAGCACGTTCTGGCCGCGCTTGCCCATGACGATCGCCGTGCCGGTGTCCTGGCACATCGGCAGCACGCCGGCGGCGGCGATGTTGGCGTTCTTCAGCAGGTCCAGGGCGACGAAGCGGTCGTTCGGGGACGCCTCGGGGTCGTCGAGGATCCTGCGCAGCTGGGCGAGGTGTGCCGGGCGCAGGTAGTGCGAGATGTCGTGCATCGCCTCGGCGGCCAGCTTCCGCAGCGCCTCGGGCTCCACCTTCAGGAAGGTGCGGCCGTCGGCCTCGAAGGTGGACACGCCCTCGGAGGTGACCAGACGGTACGGAGTGTCGTCCTCGCCCAGGGGCAGGAGGTCCGTGTAGGCGAACTCTGAGCGGGCGGACTGGGCAGACATCGCGGCGTTTCCCTCACTCTGCGGATTTCGTTGCCGGCTTCCTCGGCGGCGTCAACCAGGGTAGGCCGCCCGGAGGCCGGTGGGTTTGTGAGGTAAGGCTCAGTACGTGACCCGGCACGCGCCACTGTCGCGATCTATCGCGTTTGGCTACGCTGCTGCTGTGGATGCAGTGGACAAGTCATCACCCTCACGATCAACCGAAGAGCGCGTGTCGCTCACCAAGGCCGGACCGGGCCCCGCGCCGGCCGCGGGAGGCGGGGTGCCGGCCGCTGGAGCCGCGCTGCGGGCCTCCGACGCCGACCGCGACCGGACCGCCGAGATCCTGCGCGAGGCCCTGGCGGAGGGGCGGCTGACGGCCGAGGAGCACGCCGAGCGGGTCGGCGCGGTCTACGAGGCCAGGACGCACGGCGAACTGGAGCCGCTGGTGCACGATCTGCCGACGGGGCGGCCGTCCGCCGCCGGAACCGCCCCCGTGCGCCCGTACGACGCCTCCGTGCGCCCCGCGATGGGTGCGGCCGAGAATCTGGTCGCCGTTTTCGGCGGCGCCACCCGCAAGGGAAGGTGGCGGGTGCGGCCGCGCATGAACGCATTCGCGCTGTTCGGCGGGGTGGAGATCGACCTGACCGAGGCGCTATTCGAGCAGCGCGAGGTCGTCATCAATGCCTGCGCCGTCTTCGGCGGCGTCGACATCAAGCTCCCGGAAAACATCTCCGTGCGCTGCACGGGCACCGGCGTCTTCGGCGGCTTCGACGTGAAGGCCGGCAAGGCCCCCGACCCCGAGGCCCCCGTCGTCGTGGTCACGGGTTTCGCCTTCTTCGGCGGCGTCGAGGCCCGCCCCAAGCGGGGCAAGCGGCTGAAGGACCTGCGGGCGGCCAACTGACCGTAACCCCACGGCAACCGACGGCATTCCGGTCATGGCAACGGTGTGAATAAGCTCGCGCACAGCGGGTAAAGCTTGGTGCATCGTCTCTCGTACGGCTGCGGGTGCGAATGGCCGTGCACGTCGAGGCGGGCAAAGGTGACTCAATCGGCCAAGCAAAGCCGTCGTCAGGAGTGGACCGTGCTGCTACCGCATCAGCCCCAGGAAGCCGCCGTACCGTCCCAGCGGATTTCCGCTCGGGAACAGGCCGGCCCCTGGCATTCGGAGGCGGTGTGCCGCCGGGATGAAGCCGGGCTCTTCTTCGCACCATCAAAGGAACCCACGGCCGCCCGTCTTTCGCGCGAGGAGGCCGCCAAGCGCGTCTGTGCCCGGTGCCCGGTCATGGTCGAGTGCCGGGAGCACGCGCTGTTGCAGCCCGAGCCGTACGGCGTCTGGGGCGGGCTCACCGCGGCCGAGCGCCGCGTCGTGCTCGCCCGTCGGCGGCGCCGCGAGGCCGAGCTGCAGCGTGCCACGCGCATCGCCGCGGCGGGCTGAGCGCCCGCCGTTCGCCGACTGTTACCAACGGGCCGGGCCCCGCCGTCCGACGGCGGGGCCCGGCCCGTTGCTGCGTGCTGCTTGCGCGGGGTGCTGGGTGTGCGCGGTGCTCACCGGGTGCGCCGCGTGCCGCGTATGCCGCGCGTGGTGCCTCGGGTCAGCTGGGGCGCTCGAAGTCGACCGAGCTGTAGGCGCGCAGCTTCGACAGCCGGTGCTCGGAGTCGATCAGGCGGATCGTGCCCGACTTGGACCGCATCACCAGCGACTGCGTCGTGGCGGTCTCGCCCCGGTAGCGCACGCCGCGCAGCAGCTCGCCGTCGGTGATGCCGGTCGCCACGAAGAACACGTTCTCGCCGCTGACCAGGTCCTCGGTGTGCAGGACGCGGCCCAGCTCGTGACCGGCGTCGAGGGCGCGCTGGCGCTCCTCGTCGTCCTTCGGCCACAGCTTGGCCTGGATGGTGCCGCCCAGGCACTTCATCGCGCAGGCCGCGATGATGCCCTCCGGCGTGCCGCCGACACCCAGCAGCAGGTCCACGCCGGTGCCCTCGCGGGCGGCCATGATGGCGCCCGCCACGTCGCCGTCGGAGATGAACTTGATGCGCGCACCGGCCTCGCGGATGTCCTTGACGAGACCGTCGTGACGCGGGCGGTCCAGGACAACGACCGTGACGTCCTCGACGGAGGAACGCTTCGCCTTGGCGATGCGGCGGATGTTCACGCCCACGGGCGCGTCGATGTCGACGAAGTCGGCGGCCTCGGGGCCGGTGACCAGCTTGTCCATGTAGAACACGGCCGACGGGTCGAACATGCTGCCGCGCTCGGCGACGGCCATCACCGACACCGCGTTGGCCATGCCCTTGGCCGTCAGCGTCGTGCCGTCCACCGGGTCCACGGCGACGTCGCACTCGGCGCCGGTCCCGTCGCCCACGCGCTCACCGTTGTAGAGCATGGGGGCGTTGTCCTTCTCGCCCTCGCCGATGACGACCACGCCGTTCATCGACACGGTGTGGATCAGCGCGCGCATGGCCCGCACGGCCGCGCCGTCCGCACCGTTCTTGTCGCCACGGCCCACCCAGCGGCCCGAGGCCATGGCCCCCGCCTCGGTGACCCGGACGAGCTCCAGCGCCAGGTTGCGGTCGGGCGCCTCCGGGCTGACTTCGAGCTGGGACGGCAAGTGATGATCGCTCATCGGGGCGCACCTTTCTGTACGGCTACGGCCGTGGGGCCCCTCCTTCCCCGGGTGGGCCAGGAGGGTGAGGGTGCTCATGACTTTATCGGTTCATTGCGAGAGTGAGCAGGCCGCCCCACGCATGAGCGGCGTCAGGGTACGGGCGTGCGGGCGCCTGCCCGTCGCACCCCGTCGCACGCGCGTCGCGCTCCGTCGCGAGCAGGTCGCCGTCAAGATCCCCGGCGCCATGGGGGACGATGGGGGCGTGGCAGGTAGGAACGGCAAGACGCAGACGATTCGGAACATGCTGCTGTCGATGGCGGTGGTCATCCCCGTGGCGGGGCTGAGCTATCTCTTCATCCCGCACGACGAGAGCAACGATCCGATCAAGACGGTGAACTACCGGGTGGAGCTGGACACCGCCCGGCGGGCAGCGCCGTACGCGGTGGCCGCCCCCGAGGGGCTCGGCGACGGCTGGCGGGCGACCTCGGTCTCGTACAAGGCGCGCGGCAAGGACGGCTCCGAGTGGCACCTCGGCTTCCTCGACCCGCAGACCGAGTACGTGGCGGTCGAGCAGAGCGACGGCCCGCCGCGGCCCTTCATCGACGGCGTCAGCCAGCACGCCGAGAAGACCCACACGACGACGAAGGTGGGCGACACCACCTGGCAGCGCTACGAGGGGCCGAAGTACAACGCCCTGGTGCGCGAGGAGAACGGCGTGACCACGGTGGTCACGGGGACGGCGTCGTACGAGCGGCTGACGCAAATGGCCGCCGCGCTCAAGGCCGAGAAGGCTGACGCCGGTAAGGCGAGCACCTCGGGCTGACGAGCGCGACGGCCGGGTGGCCCGTCCTGCCGGGGGGAGTGGCGGACGGGCCGGCCTGCCGGCCCCCTGGGGGGATGGGGGCGGCAGGTGGTCGTGACGGTTCGGACGGGCTGCCGGGAAGGTCAGGCGGTCCGGAACCTCGGACGGTCGGAGATCAGACGGTCGTGACGGCCTGGTCGAAGGACAGGCGCGGCGAACGCGGGTAGAAGGCGTCCTCGGCCGGCTTGCCGATGTTGACGACCATCAGCGGCGTGTGGTCGTCGTCCAGGAACTCCTTCTGCACGCCCGCGAAGTCGAAGCCGGTCATCGGGCCCGCGGCCAGACCGGCGGCGCGGATGCCGAGGATGAAGTAAGCGGCCTGCAGGGCGCCGTTCAGCGCGGCGGACTGCTCGCGGACCGGGCGCTCGCTGAAGAAGAGCTCCTTGGCCTGCGGGAAGTGCGGCAGCAGCGCCGGCAGCTCCTCGTGGAACTCGTTGTCCGCGGCGAGGATCGCGACCAGCGGCGCGGTGCGGGTCTTGGCCTGGTTGCCCTCGGCCATGTGGGAGACCAGGCGCTCGCGGGCCTCCTCCGAGCGGACGAGGACGATGCGCAGCGGCGACTGGTTGAAGGCGGTCGGCGCGAGCTTGATCAGGTCGTAGATCGCCTGGACCTGCTCCTCGGAGACCGGCTCGTCGGTGAAGGCGTTGGCGGTGTGGGCCTCGCGGAAGAGGAGGTCCTGGGCGGTGGCATCAAGGGCGAGAGTCATGGCATCACCATAGTCCGGAGTTGTATTAATTTTCAACTAAATCCGGGGTGGGTGAGAGGCAGCTCACGTTCGGGGTGTGTTCCGGGGGTGCCGCTCGGTGGTGCGTCTGGGGGCGCCCTTGCCTGCCGATCCGGGCGGGGTGGCCCTTCCGGGCCGACCGGGGCTCTTCCTCAGTCCGCCTCCGGGCTCTCCCCCTCGGCCTCCTCCTGCGCCAGCGCCGCGTCCAGCCTGGCCCGCGCGCCGTCCAGCCAGCGGCGGCACACCTTCGCCAGCTCCTCGCCGCGCTCCCACAGCGCCAGCGACTCCTCCAGCGTCGTGCCCCCGGCCTCCAGCCGGCGCACGACGTCGATCAGCTCGTCCCGCGCCTGCTCGTAGCCCAGGGCGTCCGTTGCGCCCGCGTCCGTCGCGTCCGTAGTCGTCGCCATGGCCACCAGACTAGGCGGGCGGTGTGACAGCGGACGGCGCGGCGGGCGGTGAGGCCGGCGGCGAGGCCATGGCGCGGACCGTGAACTCGCCCTCCGCCACCCGTGCGCGCAGCTCCTCCTCCGGCGTGACCTCGCCGGCCGCGCGGACCACCTGGCCGTCCGCGTGCTGCAGCACCGCATAGCCGCGTCGCAGCGTCGCCGCCGGGGACAGTGCGACCACGCGCGCGTGGGTGTGCGTCAGCTCCGACGACGCCCGGTCCAGCAAGTGCCCCAGCGTGCGGCGGGCGCGGTCGGTCAGGGCCCCGATCTGCTCCGCCCGCTCGTCCACCATGCGGTGCGGCCGCTCCATGCACGGGCGTGCCCGGGCCGCCGCCAGGCCGCGCTCCTCGCGGTCCAGGTGCGCCGTCACGCAGCGCAGGGCACGCTCGCGCAGGTGGCGGACGCGGGTCAGCTCCTCGCCCACGTCCGGGACCACCCGCTTCGCCGCATCGGTCGGCGTGGAGGCGCGCAGGTCGGCGACCAGGTCGAGGAGCGGGGTGTCCGGCTCGTGGCCGATCGCCGAGACCACCGGGGTGCGGCAGTCGGCCACCGTCCGGACGAGCTGCTCGTCCGAGAACGGCAGCAGGTCCTCCACGCTGCCGCCGCCGCGCGCCACGATGATCACGTCGACGCCGGGGTGGGCGTCGAGCTCCTTCACGGCCTCGATGACGTTCGGCACCGCGTGCACGCCCTGCACCGGGACGTTGCGGACCTCGAAGCGGACCGCGGGCCAGCGGTGCCGGGCGTTCTCCAGCACGTCGCGCTCGGCGGCGGACGCGCGGCCGCAGACCAGGCCGATGAGCTGCGGCAGGAACGGCAGGGCGCGCTTGCGGCCGTCGGCGAACAGGCCCTCCGCGGCCAGGGACTTCTTCAGCTGCTCCAGGCGTGCCAGCAGCTCACCGACGCCGACCGGGCGGATCTCGGCGGCCCGGAGCGAGAGCTGGCCGCGGGGGGCGTACCACTCGGGCTTGGCGTGCACGACGACGCGGGCGCCCTCGGAGACGACGTCGGCGACGCGGTCGAAGACGGCGCGGTAGCAGGTGACGGAGAGGGAGACGTCGTGGGAGGGGTCGCGGAGGGTGAGGAACACGACGCCGGCGCCGGGGCGGCGGGAGAGCTGGGTGATCTGGCCTTCGACCCAGATGGCACCGAGGCGGTCGATCCAGCCGCCGATGAGGCGGGAGACCTGGCCTACGGGGAGGGGCGCGTCTGGGGTCGTGTTCGCAGCCATGCGGTTGAGCGTAGCGGGGGGTGCCGACAGGGGGCTTCGCTTGGGCCTGTGGGCCTGTGGGCCTGTGGGCCTGTGGGCCTGTGGGCCTGTGGGCCTGTGGGCCTGTGGGCCTGTGGGCCTGTGGGCGGGTGGCCGTGGCCCGTGGGCGGGTGCGGGGCCGGGGGGGGGGGGGGGGCCTTCTGGGGCTGGATTATTTACGGCGGGTCGCCCCGGACGTCGTTCCCGCCCCGCATGCCCGCCGCAAATAACCCTTACGCCCCTGCCAGGCCCCACCCCACCCCGG
>NZ_JAIXMK010000006.1:0-46903 GCF_020328095.1 Streptomyces sichuanensis | reverse complement strand
TGTAGATGGCCGGGCCGAGGAGGCCGATCACCAGGAACGTGCGGACCAGGTGGTGGCGCGGGAAGCGGCGTTCGGCCGCCACGTTGCGCAGCTGGTACAGCGCGACGACGACCGCGGCCACCGCGAGCTGGGCGTAGATCAAGCCGAGAACATGGTTGCCGATCGGGCCGGTGGCGTTGAGGATCCGGCCTGCCAGCCACGACGGGTTGCCCAGCGCGTGGTCGGCGGTCGCCACGTACGGGTCGAGCACCGTCGGGCGGGCCTTCGACGTGACGAGGAGCCAGGTGTCGCCGACCTTGCGGCCGGCCCACAGCAGCAGGCCCAGCCCGACGCCCTGCAGCAGCAGGACACGCTCACGGCCGGTGCGGCGCGTGACAGCGATGACCGCACAGCCCAGCATCACCCACAACGCGCCGTTGCCGAAGTAACGGCCGTCGGTCATCTTGGCGTCGACCGCCCACCGCACCAGCACGAAGACGACGTCGATGCCGATCGCGACACCAGCTGCGATGAACCGTTGCCGCCAGGTGAGCACCACCATCATCAACGCCATGCCGGCGTAGAGCGGCCCCGGTTTGGGGGCGAATATCAGCTCTTGCGCCTGGGTGGTGATCGGCCCCGGTACGCCGTAGCGACGCGCGGCGATCTCCAGCGCGATGAGGAATCCGAGGGTCGCCACACCCGCCGTGGCCCACAGGATCGCTCGCGGTTGACGCCACGCGGCGAACTCAGTTCTGCAGCTTATTCGCGAAGACACCCGCCATACTATAGGTATCGATCGTTTGACCGCTTTGTTGGCGTTGGATAAGGACATCACCTTTTGCGCCGAATGGTGCGCCCGGATGCCGGGCGTACCGCCGGCGGTGAGCACGGGGGCATGCCTGAGCATTCCGAGGAACGGACGGATGTCACCGGACCGGCGTATCGGCTGAGTGCCGACGACGAGTGGGATCCTCTGGCGGAAGTGATCGTCGGCGTGGCCCATCGGGCGATGTTTCCCGCCGAGGACCACCTGACGATCCGGTCCACCATGCCGTCGGAGCACTGGCACCGTTGCCCACCGATGTGCACCGGGAGAGCGACGGGCTGCTGGATGCCGCACACCGTGGCGCCCGTGACATGGCCGAGCTGCTCCGCAGTCTCGGCTTCGAAGCGATCCCCTGCCCGTTCCAGCACGTGCAGAGCCTCGGAGGGTCGTTCCCCTGCGCAACGCCCGACATCCGCCGCAGCGCCTGACCACCCCCTGCCGCTCGTGGGCCGTCTACCACGAACGAAGCGCTCGGGCAGCTCGCGCCCTGTGTGATCCGTATCCGGATATCCCGTCGAACCCGTCGAGGTGGCCCGGATCACACAGCGTGATCCGGACACTCCAGTGCGTCGGAAGGCCCCTGCCGCAGAAGAGACGACGGCCGCCCGGCGCGGCACGCCCGCCCCGCTCTCTCCGGCCTCGCGTCGGCTCCTGCCTGCGGTGATCACCGACCCGCACGCCTCGTCCCGCGCCCCGATGAGAAGCGGCTCAAAACCGCCTAAATCATGTGTTTACCAGCTATTCGGTCGGGGATTGATCACTCGCTCTCACGATTGCTCACCAGGACGGCGCCGTAACAGCACCATTCCGGCCGCGACGTCACAGCCACCGAAACAGGAGTCCGAAACGCATGCTGCCCTCCATGCCCCGCCCCGACCGCGAACGCTTCCTCGCCGAACCGCGCGTCGGCGTCCTGGGGGTCACCGACTCCCGGGGCGGCGACCGCGGGCCCCTGATCGTGCCGGTGTGGTACGGCTACGAACCCGGCGGCGACGTCGTCGTCCAGATGGGCCGGGAGACCATCAAGGCGCGGCTCCTGCGCGCCGCCGGCCGGTTCAGCCTCTGCGTGCAGGACGAGGGCCGGCCGTACCGCTACGTCAGCGTCGAGGGGCCCGTCACGGCGATCGAGGATCCGGTCGACCCGGCCGTCCGAGAGGCACTGGCCCGGCGGTACCTCGACCCCGAGGAGGCGGAGGCGTACCTGGCGGCGACCGCCGACCAGCTCAAGGACGACATCGTCTTCCGCATGCGCCCGCAGCACTGGCGCAGCGCCGACTTCGCCGCCTTCGCGGCGGACTTCGCCGAAGCGGGTGCCGGCCAGGAGGGCAGCGCCGGCTGAGCGCCGGGACCTCGTCCGCATCGCCGTACAGACCCCACCGCGCGCGCAGCGCACACCGCACCGAAGCCGCTCAAGCAAGAAGGACTCATGACCGACACCGACGTTTCGTCACGCCTGCTGTTACCCCGCTCCCCGGCTCCGGCCCCGGCCTCCGACCCGTCGCCGACGGCGTCCGGCGCGCCCGCGACCGGCTATCCCCGGGACAGCCGCATTCCCGAGCTCTTCGAGGCGCAGGCCGCGGCACGGCCCGACGCGCCGGCGGCACGGCACGGGGAGCGCACCGTGACCTACGGGCAACTCGACGCCCACGCCGACGCCCTGGCGGCGCGCCTGCTCGCCCGCGGCGTCCGGCCCGGTGACCTCATAGGCGTGTGCGGCAGCCGCTCGCTGGAGGCGCTGGTGGCGCTGCTGGGCATCCTCAAGGCCGGCTGCGCGTACGTACCCCTGGACGACGACCTTCCGCCCGCCCGCCTGCGGGCCATGGCCGAGGACGCGGGCCTGAGTGCCGCGGTCACGCTGCCGGGCAGTACACGTCGCGTGCGAGGTCTACGCGCGTCAGTCGAGATCGGTTCCCTCGATCACCCCGCTGACAACGTTGCCACCGGCGCCGGTCACCCGCGCACCGGCGGCTCCGCGGCCGACTGCGCCTACGTGGCCTTCACCTCCGGGACGACCGGCCGCCCGAAGCCCGTTGCCATACCCCACCGGGGCGTGGTGCGCCTGGTGCTGTCCGACCCCGAACTACCCCCGCCCGCACCGGGCGACGGGGTGCTGCACGCATACGGCCTGTCCTCCGACGCCTCGACGATCGAGATCTGGGGCGCGCTGCTCACCGGAGCCTGCCTGGTCATCGCCGACCGGGAGGAACTCCTCTCCCCCACCGCCCTGGAGCAGCTCTTCCGCGCGCAGGACGTCACCATGGCGTACCTGACGACGAGCGTCTTCCACCTCGTCGCCCGCACCCGTCCCGAGGTGCTGGCCACGCTGCGGTTCGTCTCGGCCGGCGGGGAGGCGATGGACCCGCACCTCGCGAACGCCGTCCTCGCGGCCTGCCCCGGCACCACGGTGGTCAACTTCTACGGCCCGACCGAGAACGCCGTGGTCTCCACGGCCCACGTCGTGCGCCCGCTGCCGGAGGACGCCACGCACGTCCCCCTGGGCCGCACCTTCGGCGCCTCCACGTGCCACGTCCTGCGGGCCGACGGCTCGGTCGCGGAGCCGGGCGAGGAAGGGGAGCTGTACGTCGGCGGGGACGGACTGGCCCTGGGCTACCTCGGCGACCCGGAACTGACCGCCGAACGGTTCGTCCCGGTGCCCGCCGTGGAGCCGGGCGGCCTGCTGTACCGGACCGGCGACCGGGCCGTACGGACCGCCGACGGCCTGCTGGAATACCGCGGACGCCTCGACCGCCAGGTCAAACTGCGCGGCGCGCGCGTGGAGCTCGACGAGGTGGAGGCCCGATTACGGTCCCACCCCGAGGTCGGCGAAGCCGTCGTCGAGGTCGAGTCGGCTGCCCTGACCGCCTACGTCACCCCCGCCGTCCCCGGCAGCCCTCTGCCGCTGGCCGCCCTGCGCGCGTACTGCGCCCAGTGGCTGCCCTCTCAGGCCGTCCCCGCGCTGGTGCCCCTGGACCACTTCCCGGTGACCAGCGGCGGCAAGGTCGACCGCACCCGCCTGAAGTCCACCGCACCACTGGCCGACCGCGGCCACGGCGACAGCGACGCGACGGGCGGGCAGGACACCGAGGAGGCGGACGAGCCGAAGATCGAGGGCCTGCTCGACGTCCTCACCGAGGTGTGGCAGCAGGTACTGCGCGTCCGCCCGCAGCCCCATGACGACTTCTTCCTCCTCGGCGGCGACTCCCTGCTCGCCTCTGAGGCCGTCACCCGCACCCTCGCCGTGCTCAGCCTCGACGCCGCCCTGGGCTCCACCCTGATCAGGGCCCTGCTGGCCACACCCACGCTGGACGGCTTCACCGCCGCCGTACGCGAGGCCCGGGGCGGCTTCGGCAGCACGGCAGGACAGGAACCGGTCGTCGACTTCGTCCGGGAGAGCGAACTCGGCTTCACCCTCCCGCCCGCCGAAGGCCCCGCTCCCCGCCCGCAGGACCCGAAGGACGTGCTGCTCACGGGCGCTTCCGGGTTCGTCGGAGTGTTCCTGCTGCACCGTCTGCTGCGCTCGACGGCCGCCCGCGTCCACTGCCCCGTACGGGCGACGGGCCCGGCACACGCCGAGCAGCGGGTGCGCACCGCGCTCGCCCGCTACGGACTCCACCTCGACGAGGCCGAGTGGCGGCGTGTCGAGTGCTTCCCCGGCGACCTGACCCAGCCGCGCCTGGGGCTGGAGACCGGCCACGCCGACGCACTGGCCCGCCGGCTGGACCTCATCGTGCACAACGGCGCGCAGGTCAACTTCCTCTACCCCTACGAGCAACTGCGGCCGGCGAACGTCGACGGAACCCGCGAGGTCATCCGCATCGCGGCGCCCCGCCGCGTCCCGGTGCACTTCATCTCGACGGTCGCCGTCGTCGCCGGATTCGGCACCGCCGGGGTGCACGAGGTGGACGAGGACCTGCCCCTTGCCCACGCGGACGGGCTCACCATGGGCTACGCCGAGAGCAAGTGGGTCGCCGAGGGCGTGCTGCAGCAAGCCGCCGCACAGGGCCTGCCGGTGGCCGTGTACCGGCCGTACGAGGTGACGGGCGACCGGGTGCACGGCGTGTGCAACACCGAGACGGCCATCTGCTCGCTGTTCAAGACGATCGCCGAGACGGGACTGGCCCCCGGCATCGAGCTGCCGATGGACTTCGTCCCCGTCGACCACCTCGCCGAGTCCGTGGTCCACATCGCCACGCACCGGCCGGCCGACGGCCGGGTCCACCATCTCACCAACCCCCGCCCGGCGATGCTGTCGGACGTCCTCGACCGGATGCGCACGGCGGGCTTCACCCTGCGCACGCTGCCGTACGACCGGTGGGTCGGCGAGCTGGTGCGTTACGTCGCCGAGAACCCGACGAGCGCCACGGCACCGTTCGTGTCCCTGTGCGTCGACCGCAGCCGCAACGCCGACATGTCCGTCAAGGAGATGTACCTCAAGGACACCTTCCCGGTCCTGGGACGGCGCAACGCCGAGGAGGCGCTGGCCGGCAGCGGGCTGCACTGCCCACCGGTGGACTCCGCGCTGCTGGACCGGTACCTGGAGCACTTCTTCACCACCGGCTACCTCGCACGCCCCACGGGATCGGAGCACGCCGCATGAACCGGCCCGAAGCCCCCGAAGCCATCGTCCCGGTCCCGGAGGTCGAGCCGGGTACCGCCGGACCGCCGTGCGCCTACGCCCGCCTGCGGGCCGAAGCCCCCGTCGTCAAGGCGCAGCTCCCCAACGGTGAGACGGGCTGGCTCATCAGCCGCTACGAGGACGCGCGCGCCGCGTTCGCCGACCCCCGGCTCGTACGGCCCCTGATGTCGGCCTGGCCGCCCCGTGAGGGGGACGACGCACCGCCGCCGTGCCTGCCGACCTTCCTGGAGATGACCGGCGCGCATCACGAGCGCGTGCGCCGTGCCGTCCTGCCGATGTTCGGCCGGAAACGGCTGGAGTTCATGGCTCCCCGGATCCGGACGATGGCCGGGGAACTCGTCGACGCGATGGTCGCCGGGTCGGACGACGGAACGGCGGACCTCATCTCCTCGTACGCCGATCCGCTGCCGCTGCGCGTGCTGTGCGAGACCACCGGGCTGCCATACGAGGACCGTGGGATCTACCTGCCGCACACCCTCGCGCTCCTCAGCGCCGCCGGGCTGACGATGGAGGAGGTGCTCGCGGCGCTGTACGCGCTGCAGGACTACGCCGAGGAGCTCATCTCCCGCAAGGAGAAGGACGCCGACGGCGGCGAGGACTACATCCGGCTGCTCCTGGCCGAGGCACGCCGCCCGGGCGCGGGGCTCACCCGGGACGACGTCGTCAGCTTCGTCGTCACCATGCTCATGGCCGGCTACAAGACCAACATCCAGCACACCGGCAACGCCCTGCTCGCACTGCTCACCCACCCCGAGCAGTTGCAGAGGCTGCGTGAGGCGCCCGGGACGATCGGCACCGCGGTGGAGGAACTGCTGCGGTACGTACCGCTGATGAACGCCATCAACATCCTCGTCGCGACGGAGGACTTCACCCTGCACGGGCAACACATCCGTGCGGGCGACGCGGTCGTCCCGGTCCCGGCGTCCGCCAACCGCGACCCGGAGGCGTTCGCCGATCCCGACCGTCTCGACCTGACGCGCACGCCCAACGCGCACGTGGCGTTCGGGCACGGCCCGCACGCGTGCACGGGCGGGCACCTGACCCGTATGCAGCTCGCGATCGCCATCGAGGTGCTGCTGGAACGGCTTCCCGGCATCGAGCTCGCGGAGCCGGCGGAGTCCCTCCCCTGGGACGAGTCCACCCCGCTGCGCGCACCGGCCCGGCTGCCCGTGCGCTGGTGACGGCCGCCCCGCCCGACGCACCGTACGCGACATCGATCCATAAGAGAGGCCCGCACCCCATGACCACACCTCACGCACCCGCGTCCGCGGAAGCCCCGCACGAAGCGCCCCTCCCCCACTATCCCTTCAGCACCCGGGGTGACCGGCTCGCGCCCGAACTCACCGAACTGCGCGGCCGCTGCCCCGTGGCCCGGGTCAGCACCAACTCCGGCGACGAGGCGTGGCTGGTCACCGGCTACGAGCTGACGCAGCACGTGCTGCGGGACCGCGCCTTCGCCCGATCGGTGCTGGCCGAGGCGGACAGCCCGGGCCAGGACGCCCCGATCCTGGCGCCCGAACTGCTCGACGCCATGAACCACCTGCAGAAGGCCGGCCTGCGCGACGAGGTGCTCCAGGCCCTCGGCCGCAACCAGCCCGAGCTGCCCGCCGACTGGGTCGAAGGCGTGACCCACGAGGGCCTGGACGCGATGGTCCGGGAAGGAAGCCCCGGTGACCTGCAGCGCCACTTCGCGGAGTGGGTCGCCGGCCAGTGCATGATGCGGCTCCTCGGCCTGCCCTTCGAGGACCACGCCTGGCTCGCCGTACGGGCCGACCTGGACCTGACCATGGTCACGCCCACGCACGAGGAACTCGCCCGCAACTGGGAGGAGATCCGCGTGTACATGCACGCACACATGGCGGCTCGCCGCCCCGGCGAGCCGCGCGGCCTGGCGGACCGTCTCGCCGACCTCAATGCCGGGCACAAGGGGCTGACGGACGAGCAGCTGTCGAACATCGTGTCCGTCCTCTTCGTCAGCGGCTACGAGGACTTCGCGAGCTTCCTGGGCGTCGCGGCCTTCAACCTCCTGCAGCGCCCCGACGTCATGAGCGCGGTCCGCGCCCGTCCGGAGACGATGCCGCAGTGCGTCGAAGAGCTCCTGCGCTGCAGCGTCGTCCTGGGCAACGCGATCCCCCGCTTCGTCACCCGGGACGCGCGGCTCGGGGACGCGGAGGTGAAGGAGGGCGACATGATCCTTCTCTCCCTGGACGCGGTCAACTACGACCCCGCCGCGTTCTCCGACCCCGAGGACTTCGATCCCGCCCGCTCCCCCAACCCGCACCTGCGCTTCGGCTACGGCCGCCACCACTGCCCCGGCGCCCATCTGGTCCGCCGCCAGTCCGACGTCGCCTTCCGCGTCCTCCTCGACCGCCTCCCCGGAATCCGCCTCGCCGTACCCCCCGCGGAGGTCCCCTGGCACCCCAATCGCATGGCCATCATGGCGGCGGCGCTGCCTGTGACCTGGTGAGTCCCGCCAGAAGGTGACCCTCGGAACGGGCCCTGGGTGAGGGCGACGGAGTCCGGGCCCTGACCGCGGGCGGCGCGGTCAGGGGCATGACGCCGTGGATCCGCCGCTGCGGTGTCATGTCGCTAAGCTCCCGGGCGCGTTCCTGGGATGCGGCCCGGGCCGAGGTTGAGGTAGAGGCCCCTCGTCGAAGTCGCAGCGGTGGGTGCGCGTGAGTTCTCCGCGTGCGTCGAGCCCGTAGGGCTCGTCAGCCTGCCGGGCCGTGCGGTTCCGGCCGCCGGCCCGGCGCCAGGCTTCCAGGACCGTGCAGTGGTAGCCGCGCAAGGAGAGTTCGTAGGCCGCCGTGAGGCCGGCGACGTTCCGCGCCCAGGGTGAGCACCTTCAGCTGTTCCTCGCGGCAACGGGTGGGCGCCCTGCCTACGTTGCGGCATTCAGAAGCGCCGGGCCGATTCCTCCGAGTGAGCGATGCGCCGCAGGCTCAGCAGCACCGGTTCGTACAGCACCGTAAGCGCGACGGCCGCCTCGATCTGCCCGGCCGGGGTCGGCTGCTCCTCGATCAGGTCCAGGTCGCTGACCGCCAGTTGCGCCGCCAGCTGCCCGTACGGCAGCAACTGCTCGACGCCGCAGGGGTAGCCGAGCCGCACCAGCGCGGCGACCGAGTCGACGAGCCGCCGACGGGCGGGGTTGACCATGTCCTTGTCGGGGTCGGAGGACCAGCCCAGCCGCTCCAGCAGCGTCTCCACCGAGCGGCGGGCGGTCTCCACTGCCGGGTCGTCCTCGGCCACCTCTTCAGCGCAGGGTAGCGCCCGGGTCGCCGCACCCAGCCGCAGGTGGTGGTCCAGCGACTCGTCCTCCGCGGCGGCGATCACCTCGCGCGCGGCGGCCACCGGAACCCCGCCGATCTGGATCAGCGCCCGCACCAGGCGCAGCCGCCGCAGGTGATCCTCCCCGTACTCGGCCTGGGTGGCGGAGATCCGGCGCCCGGGCTGGAGCAGCCCTTCGCGCAGGTAGTACTTGATCGTGGCGGTGGACACACCGCTGCGCTCGCTCAGCTCCGCCAGTCGCATGCTCTTGCGCCTTTCCTTGGACAGTGGCACTATCCAAGCATGGATAGCGACGCTATCCAATACGGAACGGGGAACCTCATGGGTAGTGCACCGATGTCCGAGCGACGGGTCACGGCCGCCGCGGAGGGCGACGTCGTCGTCTTCCTCATCGGGATGCGGATCAACCGCTGGCGGGCCGTACGCCACTGGCTGCCGACCCTGGCCGCGATGCCGCGCATGCTCAAGGAGCTCTCGCAGGACGACGACAGCGGGCTGCTGGGTCTCCGGGCGCTGGGCGGCGGTCGCCGCGTATTCGGCGTCGTGCAGTACTGGGAGTCGCGCGAGAAGCTGCTCGCCTACGCCTCCGACCAGAGCGGGCAGCACCGCCCCGCGTGGGCGGCGTTCAACCGCCGCGTGCGGGACAGCAAGGGCGGCGTGGGGATCTGGCACGAGACGTACGTCGTCCCGGCCGGTTCGTACGAGTCGGTCTACGTCGACATGCCGCCGACCGGTCTGGGGGCGGCATGGGGGGTCGAGCCCGTGGGCCGGCGCGGCGAGCGGGCGGCGCAGCGGCTGGCGAGCGGGGCCGTTCAGAAGGCGTGATGTCCGGTGTGCCGGGGAGCGCGCTGGCGATGGGGACAAGGCTGCTCGTCGGTGACGGGAGCGTCGCGCCGGACCCGGCCGCATGTCTGGATGTGACAGATAGCCGTCATTGCCGTCATGGGCGGTGGGGTTGAGGATGACCTCATGCCCCTTTCGCACCGTGTCGTCATCGCGGTTTTCCCCGATGTCGATCTCCTCGACGTCACCGGCCCGGCCGAGGTCTTCGCGCTGGCCAACCGGGAGACGGCGGGCCGCGCCGGCTACCAGGTCCGCCTCGCCGGGCCGGTCGCCGGTGAGGTGCGGACGTCGGCGGGCGTGCGGCTGCTGGCCGATCTGGCCTTCGACGAGGTCGGCGGGCGCGTGGACACTCTGCTGGTGCCCGGTGCGGTCGACATGACCGAGGACGGCCCGTCGGCCAGGATCGACGCCGATGTCGTGGCCTGGGTGAAGGAGACCGCTGCGCACGCCCGGCGGGTGGCGTCGGTGTGCGTGGGCGCGCACGTGCTGGCGGCGGCCGGGCTGCTGGACGGGAAGACGGCGACCACGCACTGGTCGACGGCCGCCCAGCTCGCCGCCGACCATCCGGCCGTCAGGGTGGACCCGGACCCCATCTTCGTACGCGCCGACCGCGGCCGGCTGTGGACGGGAGCCGGAATCAGCGCCTGCCTGGACCTCGCGCTCGCGCTGGTGGCCGAGGACCTGGGCGAGGACGTAGCCCTGTCGGTGGCCCGGCACCTGGTGATGTACCTCAAGCGGCAGGGCGGGCAGAGCCAGTTCTCCGTGCCGCTCAGCCGGCCCGCCTCCGCCCGCCGTGACATCGACGAGCTGCGGCTGTGGATCGCCGACCACCTCGACGAGGACCTGTCCGCGGGAGTGCTGGCGGCCCGGATGTGCCTGAGTGAGCGCCACTTCGCCCGGGTCTTCACACGGGAGACCGGCACCAGTCCCGCCGCCTACGTCGAAGCCGCCCGGGTCGAAGTGGCCCGGCGCCTGCTGGAGACCGGCGACAGCCCGCTCGACCAGGTCGCGGCCGCGGCCGGACTCGGCTCCGTGGAGTCCCTGCACCGGGCGTTCAAACGGCAGCTCGCCATCACCCCGGCCGCCTACCGCCGCCGCTTCCGCACCCAGTCCGCCTGACCCCCTCCCCCCCACCGATAACCCCCTGCGCAGGCCAGGCGGGTAGCCCCGCCATGCCTGATTCCCTCATGAAAGGTTTCCCATGAACAGCAATCAGCCCTCCGCAACCCTGCGCGACGTCATCGGTCTGGACAACCAGCCGCCCAGGCTGAGTGACTCCGTTCTGATCATGATCGACTTCCAGAACACCTACCGGACCGGTGTCATGGCCCTGGAAGGCGCCGAGGAAGCGCTCGCAGCCGGCGCCCGTCTCCTCGCGCGCGCACGCGGCGCGGGCATACCCGTCATCCACGTCATCAACGACGGCGGCGAGAACACCCCCTATGACGTCCGCGCCCGCATCGGCGCCATCAGCGACGAAGTCGCCCCGGCGGACGGCGAGGCAGTGGTGGTCAAGCAGTTCCCCAACGCCTTCCACCTCACCGGCCTGGAGAAGACCCTGACCGACCTGGGCGCCTCTCCGGGCGGAGGCAAGGACCTGGTCATCGGCGGCTTCATGACCCACATGTGCGTCAGCTACACAGCGCAGGGGGCCTTCAACCTCGGTTACCGCCCCACCGTCGTCGCCGAGGCCACCGCCACCCGCGCCCTCTCCGCACCCGACGGCACACCCCTGTCCGCGGCCGCCCTCCAGACCGCCGCCCTGACCACCATCACCGACCTGTTCGGCACTGTCGTCCCCACGGTCGACGCCCTCCCCGCCTGATTCCGGACCCAGCCCAGCCGTGCGCGACAGCGCGAGGACGGCCGACCGCAGTGCAACGCGCCGATGGGACGGTCCCCATCGGCGCGTCGTGCACCGCACGTGGTGGTGTCAGCTGCCAGCTGTCAGCCGAGGTGTCGGGTGAAGAACCGCAGCGTGCTGTCCAGCTCGAACGCCGGGATCTCCGCGTGCTTGCCGGGGTTGGCGTGCAGCGTCTTCTCGGGTGAGGCCAGGGCGTCGAACAGTGCCAGGCTCTGGGCCCGCGGCACCCGCTCGTCGTCCCACTGCACCAGGAACTCCACCGGGACGGTGACCCGCGCGGCGGCCTCGGCCGATGCCGGCGCCCCGCCCAGGCCCAGCACCGCCGCGCGGACCCGGGGTTCGGCGGCAACGAACGGAACGCCGAGTCCGCAGCCCAACGACACGCCCCAATAGCCGACCGGGCCGGCGCCGACGTGCTCACGTTCCTGGACCGCGTCCAGGACCGCCCGCCATTCGGGGACGGTCTGGCGAGCCACGAGCGCCTGGAAGCCGGCGAGCAGCGGAGCCAGCTCCTCTCCGGCGTCCACGCGAGCCTGGTTCTCGGTCGCGATCCGGTCGTACTCCTCGTCCTTCGGCCGGTCACCATGGCCGGGTACGTCGACCGCCACCACCGCGAAACCGCACTCGGCCACAAAACGGCGCGCACGGGCCACGACGCCGGGAGCCTTCTTGTGCTGGCCGCCGCCGTGCCCCATCACGATCAGGGGACGAGTGCCGGTGGCGCCTTCGGGCGTCCACAGCACACCGGGAATCTCACCGAGGGTAAAGAGCTGTTCGCAGACGCCGTCGGACGACGACTCAGAGATGAAGCGCATAGCGTATCAAGCCTTTCGGGATGCCTTCTGCGGGCACTCCCTAGGCCATGCGAAGGAGGGAGTCCCGACATGTCACAGCGTTGATCGGTCTCACCTCCTCGGTTGGCAACAGCGCACGGCGGCGCCGAAATTATCACACGAAGCCCGGTGCCGGGGCCGCCTGAGCGGCCGTCCGCTCGCGGCGCCGAAAAGCGTTGCCCTTCCCGTCCGCGTCTTGAGGCTTCGGCCGACGGCCTGCCGGCACCCCGGCGGGGGCAGGGGGTGGCGCGCCCACCCCGTCCGCCCAGCCAGTCCCACTGTCAGCACGCTGTGTCATTATGCGGACGCGTCCCAGGGGAGTGGGCCGCGGACTGTTGATCGCCAGGGGGTTGAGGATGGGCACGGGTACCGAGCCGGACGGCTCGTCCAGGTCCGACGAGGAGTGGGAGCGGTTTCTGCGCGAGTCGGTGGCGGGTGTCGCCGACGCGCCCAAGGAGCCGTCGGCGCGGGCCCGCGATGTGGCGAAGCGGCTCCGCGCGGAGCCCGGCGCCGGCCTGGAGGGCTGGCGCAGCTACACCCCCGCACGGCCCAAGCGGCGCACGGGCTGGTACGTGGTCGGGCTGCTGGCCTCGCTGGTGCTGCTGGTGGTGGCGCTCGCGCCGGGGCGGATAGTGGACCTGTTCGCCGGTGCCGACTCTCCGGCGGAGGCGACCCAACGTCCCACCATGGACGAGCCGTTCCGGGGCTCGCCGGCGGCGAGCTGGGCGAGCGGAGCGGCTGGGATCACCGTGCCGGAGGCCCGGGCGGTCGGCTGGATGAGCGCGGCCGAGGTCGAGCAGGCCCTCGCCCGCAGCCGGGACTTCCTCGTCGCATCCGGCCTGGACCGCGGGGTGCTGCAGGGTGAGAGCCCCGAGAAGGCGATCGCACTGATCAACCCGCACCAGAAGGACGTCCAGGACCTTCTGAAAACCGCTTTCCGGACGCCGAGCGAGAAGAACGACCCCCTTCTCCTCTTCAGCCGCTTCCAGCCCTCCCGCACCCGCCTGGTCGGCGACGTCGTGAAGACCCGGGGCCAGCTCACCTACCGGGAGGGCGAGCGCGGCGCGCTCCAGGTGACCGCCGACGTCACCTTCGTCTACCCGGTCACCCGTGCGGACGCGGGCGGCGACGAGATCGTGCGCACGATCGTCCGGCGCGAACTGGTCCTGAGCTGGGACGACCCTGCCGAGGTGATCACCGAGCCGGGCACGTTCTCGATCGTCTCGCACAAGTACCACATGACCAACGGCGGCTGCGGCGCCCTCACCGGCTACTTCACCCCGCCTTTCGGCACGGACCGCCGGGCGGACGGAGCCGGCAGGGAGGTCGACCCGTACGACCGCAGCGCGCCGGTCGGGCGGGGCGAGTCCTCTGGGGACGAGTGCGGGAAGGCGACGCGGTCCTAGCGGGCGTTACCCGGCGGAGGCCACCTCGTCCCCGAGGGCGATGAACATCCAGCCGCCGGTCCGCTCCCGGCGCCGTCGCCTCACGCAGCTGCCGCCGGTGGAGCAGCCTGGCGGAAGACGACAGCGGTGCCGAGCGCGGCGTCGGCCGGTACGAAGATGTCGCCGGAGGGGGCCTCGCGCAGGGGCAGTCCGTTGCGGTGCAGCAGGGCGTGGGTATGGGCCAGGTCGCGTACGGCGACGGTGCAGCCGACGAGCGCCGGGAGTGCAGGGGGCCGTTCCCCCGGCAGGAGGGTCGCGAGGCCGGAGTCGGGCACGAGGGTCAGGGCGGCACCGTCGAGATCGAGGATGCGGGCCGGTCCCTCGGGCCGTGACGGCCGGCCGAGGTAGGTCTCGTACCGCTGCTGAACCGTGGCCAGTTCCCGGTCCGCGACGCAGAGCACGGCCTCGACGAGGCCGACGGCGCCGTTGGGGTGGTCGAGGTGGCGGGCGCCCTGGACGTCCGGGTCCAGGTCGGCGACGACGCCGACCCGTCCCCCGGCAACGGAACCCTGCGCGGCGCCGGGCCCGTCGCCGTCGAGCTCCAGATAACGGACGGTCTCCACCGGCGTTGCCGCGCCCGGCGGCGCGGCACGTCGCACGGTGTTCACCCCGCCGTGGCGCACACCGGCGGCGGTCAGTCTCGCGGCGGCGGCATCGATGTCCGGCGAGGAGAACATGAGGATGTGCAGACCTTCGAAGCGGTTCAGGCACGCCGCCAGGTTGGCGGTGGTCTCGCTGATCCGTTGCACGAGCCGGGGCATCAGCTCGGCCGGCGCCTGCAGGGGCACGAGGCGTGTGCCGGCCGGTAGGCGGTCGGTGTCGCCGTCCTCGACACAGGTCGCGAGTTCGAGGAAGGAACGCGGGAAGTCGGCGTGGGTGTTGGCGGCGCCGAAGGGCTCGGGTACAGCGCCTTCGCGGAGGGACATCGCGGGGCAACTGGGCGGTGGTACGACGAAGCCCAGCCGCTCGTAGAGGAGGAGCGCCTGCGCCAGGTCGTCGACGATGTGACCGACGTGGTGCAGGCGAACGATGTCGTGTCCCATGGCCGCCACCGTAGAGAGGGCTCGACGCGGCGGGCAAGGCGTGAGGCACACGACGGCAACGGTGACCGTGAGGCGAAAGGCACCGCGCCGGCGCCGAGTTCCTCGCCTGGTCCGCCGTCCACGGCCTCGGCGCCTTGGCTTTGGCCAGCGATCTTCGGTCATGTTCGCCCTCGCCCGAGCGTTGCGCCACCCCGCTCCAGGAGCACGTGACCTGCAGTAACCAGTGCACGACGGACCGCTCTTGGGTGTCTTTGCCCGGCGCGGGCCGGTGTCACGGCCGGCGGCAGGGCTGTCCGGAAAGACCCGAAGGGTGACGAGGAGGCACGTGTGAGTGGCCCATCATTCTGCCTCGGCCCGTCTCCGGGGGCGTTGCGGAGAAGTCGGGCGGTCCCGTACTTCTTTCGTCCCGCGGAGAGGCTTCATGCCCGTCGAGGTGGTCTTCTTCAACGTCGGTCAAGGCGACTGCACGTTCCTCCATTTCTACGAACCGGGGCCTGGAGGAACACGCGTCAGCAAACGGACGGTCCTCCTGGACTGCGGCACGTTCAGCGGCTGCGACGTTCCTCCGGGCAGGACGAGTGCGCCCGTGAGCGGCACCGACAGAGCCCGCCTCCTGGCGCACCTGCGGCACGAGATCGGCACGCGCATCGCCGAGAACGGCGGTGTGCTCGACGCCCTCCTGATCAGCCACCCGGACCAGGACCACTACCGGAACCTCGAAGACATCCTGTGCCACCTGGATTCCAAGACCAACCTGCCCACGGGAAAGCTCCAGTACGAGGTGGGCCGGGTCTGGTACTCGTGCGACCCCGACAATTACCGCGAGGGCAACGCCCGGGGCGCCAAGGGAGGTGACGGCAAGGGGTTCGTCGGGCGGCTGCTCACCCAGCCCGCCGCGGCCGCCTGCCCCGACCACCCCGCCCACAAAGTGCGGAGCGTGCCCTTGCGCGTTCAGTCGCCGAGCGACCCCGAGGCGCTCTTCCCCCCGGAGACCGTCGGCGCCGGGCCGGAACTCCCGAACCTCTTCCTCGTGAGTGCGCAGCCCTTCGGCCCGCACCCCAAGAAGTGGTCGCCGACGGGCGCCAGCAAGTCCCCGGACGCCGGCAACAAGCTCAATCACCCCGCCCAGGTGATTCCGCCGAGCACCCTGCCGAAGGAGGAGGAGCTCGCCAAGCTGCTGGAGAAACTCCTCGACGTCAGCGATGCCGTCACAAGCCTGCGTGCCTCCACGCCGCGCACCCTCTCCGGTGACGCGCTGGAGCAGCGGCTGCTGGCGGACGGCAGAACGGAGTTCGGCAACAGGTTCCTGAAGGCTCTGGCGTCCGAAACGGACCGAAAGGCCGCGAAGGACAAGGCCGTACTGGCGGTCCGCAACGCCGGGACGACCGCGCCGCGCTGGCTGATCCGCTCCGCCAAGGACAGCAAGAAGGCCGATGAGCTGCAGAAGGCGTGGTTCGCGGCCGAGGGGGTGCGGAAGCTCGGCAGCGACTACGTCGCGGCCGGCCACCAGAAGGAGTTCGACGCGTACGTCGACAGCCTCCGCACCAAGACGTACTCGATGGGCAACGACGAATTCGAGGATCACCTGGAGGTCGAGGCCGTCCGGAAGGTGACGGAAGCGTTCCTCGCCAAGGAGCCCCCGGCCGACGTCGACCACCTCCTCGGGCTGTACGCCGCCGACATCGCCAAGGAGCGGAAGGACAGCAATGCGGCGATGGGTCCCGTGCAGGCCAAGGTCGTGGACCGGAACAAGGCGACCGATGCGGCCAATACCGCCGTGGAGAAGGACGACACGTTCGCCCCCTTGCCGACGCCACCGGTCCTGACCGGAGACGTCACGGCCGACAACAAGGCCATCGGCACGTACAACGATCAGACGCACCGGTACAACGCCGACGTCGCCGCCTTCAACGAGAAGCACGCAGCGGACGGCACGCGCAAATCCCCGCTCGACACCATGAGCAAGCTCCGGCCCGTCCCGTCGGGCGACGACCTCACCAAGCTCGCCAAGGAGAAGCTCTTCGCCGAGTACACCGGGGAACTGCTGACCGACTACCGCGCGAAGACCCACGACCAGTGGGTGGGCGATCACAAGACCACGTGGGCGAATGCCAGCAGCATGGTGTTCGTCCTCAAGGGAAAGCCCGGTACGGACGGAAAGCACCAGCAGGTGTGGCTGATGGCCGACGCCGTCATGATCAACGAGGACCTGCTGCGGAACCGGTACACGGGGGACGCCTTCGTGGCCAACGCCCGCAACCGGTGGCTGAAGGCCGGGCACCACGGGAGCGGCACCTCGACGTCCGCCGCGTGGGTCACGTTCCTCAAGCCCACGGGCATGTTCGTCAGCTCGGGCAAGAAGGACTACCACATCCCCAAGGCCAGCCACTTCCAGGACACGGTCATCACGACCTGGAACAAGACCTCCCCGCCCGTCATCGCGCCACCCGACAAGCGCCCGGGCGCCACCGGGCCCTCTCCCGGCCCTACGGCCCCGCATCACGACTACACCTACTGGCAGGACCCGGACGCGACGAATCCGGACTTCTCCCTCGTGTGGAAGTCCACTCCGCTCGCCCTGGGCACCAGCCTGATCCCCACGGCTTCCGACAAGGCCACCACGGCCAAGAAGCCGAAGCCCGGCCCCGGCCCGAGCGCCGCCAAGAAACGCAAGCTCATGGACTTCGAAGGCCAGGGCACCGACTGGCATCTGATCCTGGACGACGCCGGAGGCTTCGAGCTGTGGCACCACTGAGGAGGCCCCGATGACACTGCCGGTCAGCGCCCTGCGCGAGAAGCTCGTGCTGCCGCACGGCATGCTGGTCGTCACGCCGGAGTTCCTGCAGCTCCCGCCGGCGACCGATCTGTTCACCACCCACTTACCCGACGGAGTGCTCCGCGTCCTCGACGCGGTCGCCGACCAGGACCGCCTGAGCGTGACGGGCCTGATCCAGCTGCTGGGCCACGAACCGCGCCCGGGCACCGTCTCCTTCCTCACCGGGGACGGCGGCGACGACGTGGTCGGCATCCGGATCGACGTCCCCCTCGCCGGATCCGACGAGCTCCCCGACACCCTGCGCCCGGTGCGCGGCGTGCTCGACGCCCTCGCGATATCCACCGTGCACCTCGTCCTCGGCGTCGAGCCCGGCCCCACCGGGGACCTGGAACCCCGCCTCGGCTTCGGCGTGGAGCTGGACTTCCCCGCCGGCGCCGGCGACGGCGCGCGGCCCTACCTGTGGGGCTACCCGCCCCTGAGCGCGTCCCACGCCTGGAGCCTGGCCGGCAGCTTCCACCCCGTGAAGGTGGACCGGCTCGACGACCTCCAGCAGTTCGCCCACAAGACCGGTGACTCCACCTTCGCCCTCCCGCCGGACCTGGCCGCGGTGGCCGGCGCGCTGTCGCTGACCGACCTCGTCGTCACCTTCGCCCCGCCCGGCACGACCCGCACGGCCGGCTTCGTGCAGTCGGTCTGGCTGCGCGTCGACGTCACCGGTTCCTGGCAGGTCTTCGACGGGCTCACCGTGGACGACCTGCACGCGGAGTTCGGGGCCATCCAGCCGTTCGGGCCTGCTCCCCGGCTGCAGGGCCTCGTCGGCGGCACGATCGGCCTGACCGACGACATCAGCGTCGCGGTGCAGATCGACTGGCACGACCGGCAGTCCCGCGTCAGCGGCACCCTGCTGCGCCCGGTACGGGTGAAGCCCCTGCTGGAGAAGCACTTCCCCGGCTTCCCCGCCGGCACGGACCTGACCGTGAGCGAGCTGTCCGTCCACGGCGAGTTCGGCGGCGAGAACCCCGGGTACGGCGTCGACCTGCTCCTGGACGACGTGCTGAAGATCGCCGACGGCGTGGAGCTCTCCCAGGTCGCCCTCTCGGTGCGCAAGGAGGGCAGCACCACGCAGGCGGCGTGCGACGCGCTGTGGACCCTCGGCGACTCGGCCACCCTGAACGTGCACGGCGCATGGGAGAAGGACGGCGGCTGGCTGCTGTCCGCACGCGCCTCGCACCTCAAGCCCGCCGACATCTTCGGTCTGTTCGGCATCGCGCCGCCGCCCGTGCTCAAGGACCTCACGGTCGAGCGGCTTGCCGTGACCTACGACGGCGCCGGCAAGACCTTCGGGCTCGAAGCCGGCGCACAGTTCCCGCTCGGGGACATCAGCGCCTGGCTGGGCCTGGACGTGACCCTCACGAAGCGGACGGGCGGGCAGTCCGGCTACGACCAGAGCTACACCGGCAGCCTGACCCTGGAAGTACCCCGGGCCGGAACCGATCCGCGGACGCTGACGTTCACCGTCAAGGACGCCCAGCACGCGGAGTTCACCGCGGAGTGGACGGACACCGAGGGCGTGTCCCTGGCCGACCTGGCCGCACTGCTCGGTGTCCAGAACGACACAACCGCACAGATCCTGAGCCGGCTGGGCACGGCCGACAAGATCACCATCGGTTACTCCTCCGTCCGCAGGTCCATCGTGTTCTCGGTGCACGAGAAGGGCGGCGGCGGGTCGCTCGTCGTGGCCTCCGTCCAGCCGAAGGGAGGCGCACGCGCCTGGGTGGTACGCGCCACCATCGGGCTGCAGGCGAGCCTGTCCCAGGTGCCGCTGCTGCACGGGCAGATCCCCGACGGCCAGGACGTCGGCGTCCGCGGGCTGGGCGTGCTGCTCGCCTCGGAGGCCCTCAAGGGTGCGTCGCTGCGCCAGCTCGGCGAGGCCCTCACCGCATGCGACCCGGCCCTGCCCGCCCTGCCGGCCGACGGCGTCGCCAAGGGCGCGACGTTCGCCGTGGACCTGCTGCTGCCCGGCCGTACGACACCGGTCTCGGTCCTGGTCCGGGCAGGCGGCAGCGGCAGCGGCAGCGGCAGCGGCAGCGGCAGCAAGCATCCCGCCCTGCCGTCCGGTCCGGCGGAGGACACGGCCCTCGCCGGCGCCCCCGGCAGCGGAGTGCCGCTCGTCGCCTGGGTGGACGTCCAGCGCGCCGTCGGCCCCCTGAACCTGCGCAGGGTGGGAGTCGGCTTCGCCGACGGAACGGTGTGGGTGCTCTTCGACGCCTCGCTCGGCATGGCCGGGCTCGAACTCGGCGTCGAAGGGCTCGGCCTGGGCATCCCGCTCGCCGACCCGGCGCACCCGGAGTTCCGCCTGGACGGCCTCTCCGTCGGCTACTCCCGGCCGCCGCTGGCCATCAAGGGCGCGCTCGTGAACCAGGCGACGGCGGGCACGCCGTACGAGACCCTGGTCAAGGGCGTGCTGGTGGTCTCGGCCGAGAAGTTCGGGCTGACGGCGCTGGGCGCGTACGCCCGGGCCGCGGTGACCCCCGACGTGCCGTCGCTGTTCCTGTTCGGACGGGTGAGCGGACAGTTCGGCGGGCCGCCGCCCGTCCAGATCACCGGCATCATGGCCGGTTTCGGGCTCAACACCACGCTGCGGCTCCCCGAGGGCGACCAGGTGCTGGAGTTCCCGTTCCTGAAGGACATGACCTCCACCAGCCCGGACGCCGATCCGCTGAAGGTGCTGGACACCCTGATGGGCGGCGACGGCGCCTGGGTGCGCCCGGCGTCCGGGCAGCTGTGGTTCGCGGCGGGGCTGGCGTTCAAGGTCTTCGAGTTCATCGACGGCCAGGCCCTGCTGGCCCTGGAGGTCGGCGACGACTTCGCGGTCGCCCTGCTGGGCACGGCCGAGGCACGGTTCCCGAAGGACCCCCGCCTGCCCGAATACGCGCGCGTGCGGCTGGGCCTGTCGGCCAAGTACCGGGCCAGCGAACAGGTCCTGAAGATCACCGCACAGCTGGCGCCCGGCTCGTACCTCATCGACGAGGCGTGCGTACTGACCGGCGGCTTCGCGCTCTCCACATGGTTCGACGACGCGCACGCCGGCGACTTCGTCCTGACCCTGGGCGGCTACCACCCCAAGTACACGGTGCCCGCGCACTACCCGAAGGTGCCGCAGCTGGGCTTCTCCTGGCCCGTCACCCGGGAGCTGACGATCAGCGGCGGCGCGTACTTCGCGCTCACCCCCGGGGCCGTCATGGCCGGCGGTGCGCTGGACGTGAACTACCGCTCCGGCGACCTGCACGCCTGGCTCACCGCCCACGCCGACATGCTGATCGAGTGGGCTCCGTTCCGCTTCGACGTCGCGATCGGCATCAGCATCGGCGTCAGCTACGTGCTCGACCTGTGGCTGGTCCGCGAGACGATCCGCGTCGAGGTCGGGGCGTCGCTGCGGCTGTGGGGTCCGCCGACCGCCGGCGAGGTCACCATCCACCTGTGGTTCATCTCGTTCACCATCGCCTTCGGCAACGGCAACGCCCGGGACGACAGCCCGGCACCCTGGCCGGACGTGGTCAAACAGCTGCCCGCCCAGGAGGACGCCGTCCGGCTGTCCGCGCTGGACGGACTCTCCCCGACGCGCGCCAAGGACGGGCAGCAGGAGCTGTGGGTCGTCGGACCCGGGGCGTTCTCCTTCGCCGTCCGCACCGCCGTCCCGGTCACCACCCTGATCCTCGCCGCGCCCAAGGATCCTCAGCAGATCAGCGGCCACGAGGTCGACATCCGCCCACGCCGCGACGAGGGCAAGGGCCTGCAGTCCGTCCTCACCGTCACGCTCACCCGGGGCGAGGAGACCCCGGAGACCCTGGACCTGCGCGACTGGTACGCAGGGGGGAGCGCGGACGCCCGGCAGAGCCTGCCCGCCGCGCTGTGGGGCCCGTACGAGGGGAAGCTGACCCCCAACGGCCCCCAGCGGGTGGACGACCAGCTCGTCGGCGTCGACCTGCGGCTGCCGCCACCCGAGGAAGGCAGCACACCGGGGCCCATCGAAGCGGAGACCCTCGCGTTCGACGACCGCACACCGGAGGGGACCCTGCCGCTCCGGCCCCCCGCCCACGCCACGCCCGTCGCGATGCAGTTGCAGGCCGAAGCGGTGCCGGCCGGGACGGCGGAAACGCTTCCGGCCGGCGTGGTGACGGTCGAGGCAGCCGGGCAGGACTCCGGGGACATGGGCGACGCCACCGGCAGCATGTCCGGGACCGCGGTCGACTGGGCCCGCGACCGGCTGTTCGAGGCCATGGGCTACCTGGACGTGAGCCCCGGCACCAACGAGCGGCTCACCGCGGAGGACTCGCTGGTGGCCGGCGACGTCAAGGCCAAGATCGCCAAGACCGAGGGCGACCACCCGCTGCCCAGTGGCGAGCGACTGTACGTCCTGGGCGCGGGGAAGACCGTCACCCCGGTCGACGCGCACGGCCTGACCGCGTACGAGCCGTTCACACTGCAGTTCTCCGGCGCCACCCACATGGCCGTCGGACCGGACGGCAACCGGCTGTGCGCCGTCGACGACGACCAGCGCATCGACGTCCGTGACATTTCCGGGAACCCGCCGCGGACCGACGTGCCGTCGCTGTTCACCGACCGCATCTGGGGCTACCAGAAGGCACAGGGAGCGTCGGTCTCGCCCGACGGCAAGTGGGCCTACGTCACGTCCGCACAGTCGAACCAGATGCTGGTGCTCGACCTGGCCTCCGCACCGCCCCGCAAGCACCAGGACTACGGCGCGCAGACACGGCCCGGCGAGGCGGTTCCCGCCGCACGGTGGGACGCGTCGTCGCAGGTGGTCTATCTCGCCAAGCCGGACAAGGGCGTCGTGGCCCGGATCGACGTCACGGGCGGCAAGTGGCCCGTGGAACTGGGCGACGTGCCCGCCGGCCCCCACCCCACCCGCCTGGCCGTCGACCCCCGGGGCCGCTGGCTCTACGCGCTCAACGACGGCCACTCCACCGTGACCGTCGTGGACCCGGCGGCGGGGACCGTCGTCGCGACCCTGCGCACCGGCACGGACCCGAGCGCCCTGGCCGTCTCCCCGGACGGCAACCGCCTCTACGTGGCGGCCGTCACCACCGGCACGGTCTCGGTGTTCGACGTGTCGGGCGCCGCACCGCAGGAAGTCGACGAGCCCGTGTGGGTCGGAGCGGATCCGGTCGCACTCGCGGTCTCCGCCGACAGCGCCCGGCTGTTCGTGGTCCGGTCGAAGGCCCGGCAGGTCCAGGTGGTGGACACCACCGCCACCCCGCCGGTCCTGCTGCCCGTCACCGTCCCGCTCACCGACAATCCGGTGGCGCTCGCCGTCACCGTGCCGCCGCAGGCCCCGGAGCCACCGGCTGCCCCCAGCGACACACGAACCACCGAAGGCGGTACGGCATGAGCCACCCCCAGCACACACCGGAGCCCGGTGAGCGGCTGAACGTCCAGTTCTTCGACGCCCTCGTGCCCCGGCTCACCGCCGGGCGCCACACCCTCACCGCGCACCAGACCCTCACCCGCAACGGCAGCCCCGTCGACGAGGGGTACCTGCCGACCGCCGCCACGCCGGTGAAACAGCTGGTGGAGGTACGCGCGCCACGCTTCGCCGTCGAGCCGGACTGGGTCCACGGCGCATACCCGCCCGCGGGAGCCACCGGCCGGTACTCGGACGTCCTGCCGCACATGACGCTGAGCCGGCCGACGCTGCCCTGGGAACGGAGAATCGACCGGACGGACGGCGGCGGGGAGGCGACGCCGCTGCCGTGGCTGGCGGTCCTCGTCTTCGGCGAGGGCGAGCTGCCCGGCGACCCGCACTGCCTCGGGCGGACCGACCCGCGCACGGTCGTGGAGCTCGCGGTCGACAGCGCCCGCAACCCCGACGACGGGACGGACGTGACCCTGCCGCGCTTCGACCACGACGACCCCGTCCCCACCGAGGGCGCCCAGGGGCAGGAGATCTGCCGCACCATCCGGGTGCCGCGCCGGATCTTCCACGCCGTCGCGCCCACCAAGGCGGAGCTCCCGTACCTGACGCACGTGCGCCGGGTCGACACCCGGCACCAGGGGGTGACCCTGGGGCTGGACCGCATCCGGCTCGGCGACTACTCGGTGGTCGTCGCCAACCGGCTGCCCCGCGCGGCCGGCGGCCGGTACGTCGCCCACCTCGTCTCCTTGGAGGGCTGGCTGCCCGACCTGCCCGACGGCGGCAAGGAGACGTACGACGGACCGGAGCAGGACCTGCGGCTGGTGTCGCTGTACTCCTGGGCGTTCGAGACGCTGGCCGACCACGCACCCGGGTTCGCCGCTCTGACCGAGCACTTCGTCGAACAGGAGGGCGACAAGGGCTCCGCGCTGCTGCTGCGCGTACCGGTGGCCGACCGCCCGCTGTCCGGGACCGAGCAGCAGGACGTCGCGACGCGGCTGCGCGGCGGCCATCTGCCCGTGTCGTGCCGCACCGAGTCGGGGCGGGCGACCTTCGGCTGGTACCGGGGGCCGCTCATCCCCGAGTACGCCCCGCCGCAGCCGGCGCGCGAGCGCCGCCGCTGCGCCGCCGAGGCGCTGATCCACCTCCAGCAGTACGGCGTCTTCGACGTCAGCCTCGCGACCGCCTTCACCGCGGGCCGGGGCGTCGCCCTCGCCGACCACCAGTTCAGCGCGGCGCTCCTGCGACTGCGCGGCAAGGTGCGGCAGGTGGCGGACACTGCCCTGCGCGCCCACGGTCACGGCGCCGCCGTCCCCTTCGCGGCCATGGCTCTCGGGGCCGGCCCTGCGGCCTCCGGTGCCCCGGCCGCGATGGCGGGCGGGGCACGGGTCCACCTCGAACACCTCGTCACCAACGGGCTCGCCGACCACCTCGGGCGCGTACTGGCCGCCGCCCCGGCCCCCGCCCCGGTCGCGGCGGCGACCGGGGAGGCGGCGCCCGGCGCCGGTGCCCTGGGCACACCGGTGCCCGTGCCGGTGCCGCACGTTCCCGTCACGCCGCCGGCGGCGGCGACGGACCTGCCGGCGACGGCCGGCCTCACCGTGGGTCGGCTGCGCGAGGACGCGGACCTGCGGGAGCGGCTGGGCTCAGCCGTCGCGGCCCTCACCGGGACGGTGGCTCCGCGCAGGACGGTGAACGATATGGCGGAGAGCGGCTTCGCCGCCGGCCCGGAGTCGGGTCCCGGTCCGGAGTTGAGCCTGAGCCTGAGCTCAACGCCAGGCCCCCGCCCGCACGCCGCAGACCCCGCGCAGCCGGACGAGGACCTCAAGGCCGTCCAGCAGTGGCTGATCAAGCTCCGGAACCTGGACGGCGTGCCGTTCGCCCATCTCGTCCCCGACGCCCGGATGCTGCCCGCCGAGAGCCTGCGCTTCTTCCACGTGGACACCGACTGGACCGCGACCCTGGTCGAGGGCGCGCTGAGCGTAGGGCTCGCCCACTCCTTCGACCTCGCCGCCGACGACCTGCTCTTCGGCCCCGAGGGCAAGGCACCACTGCCGGAACCCGCGGCGCCGCTCACCGGACTGCTGCTGCGTTCGAAGCTCGTCAGCGGCTGGCCGGGGCTGGAGATCCGCCCGTACCCCAACGCCCGTGCCACCGACGGTGAGGCGGCCCTGCCGGTCGTGCGCCGCGCCGCGCTCGCCGAGGACGTCCTGCTCGTCATCGTCGAGGGCGTACCCGCGCGCGTCGAGATCGCCGAGCCGCAGCAGGGCCTCCACTTCGGCATCGACGAGCTGGAGGAGGGCGGCAGCGACGACCCGGTGGAGGACGGCGTCATCCGGTTGCGCTCGCTCACCGCGCCCCTCGGCAAGGAGCTGGGCGAGGACCGGCACTACCCCGACCGGCCCGGACTGCGCGACTGCGTCCGTGCCCCCGGGGCGGGCAATCCCGACACCGTCCTGCGGGTCGAGCGGCTGGCGAACGGGCTGCAGGACGCCCTCGGCCTGGACCGGCCGCTCACGCCGAGCCAGTTCGCCATCCAGATGATCAACGCGGCCCAGCGCCGCACCTTCACCACCGAACCCGCATCGCACACCCCCGCCCTCACGACAGGAGACCACCCCCATGGCTGACCGCGACGACACACTCATCGTCCCGGTGAACATCGACGCCCTGGTGGTCAACGCGAACCTCCGCCAGCGCGACGGCCAGGGCTTCCGCCGCTGGCAGCCCAACTACCAGTTGCTGCGGCACAACAAGACGCCCGAGCCCGCGCCGTTCACCAACGAAGAGCAGTGGAACGCCACCGGCGCCGAAGGCGACGGCGCGTACCAGCGACACGACGGCGTCCACCTGCGCTGGGAGCTGCCCGAGGCGCTGCGCCGGGCGAGCGCGCCCGAGGACGGTGGCCGCAGCGCGTTCCCGCTCGTACCCAACCGCTGGCTGGTCGTACGGCAGGTGCAGGACCAGCCGGAGTTCCTCACCGGCTGGATGGTGGAGAGCGACTTCCTGGACCCCACGGACGGCACCAACCCCTTCGTGCACCCCGTACGGCCGAACGTCACGGACCCGTCGGTGACCCCTTACCGCTCGACCGTCATCACGACGCGCATCGGGCGCTCCCAGGAGGTCGGACGCGGTGGCACGGCGTGGGACGAGCCCTCCGACCCCGGACACCCGAACGCCCGCAACGAGCTGTTCCTGACGGCGGTCGGGCCGGGACTGATGACCTTCCACGTCTACCAGCCGTACAACGAGAACGTCTTCTCGCTGCACGACCCGCTGACCGGGATCGACACGGCGACCGTCCACTACCAGGTGACCGGCTGGTACTCGGACCCGGCGCAGGAGAAGCTGCTCGACGGCGACGGCGACGCCACGCTGGACGCGGCGCTGAAGCGGCTCGGCTGGACCGTGGCGGACCTGCCCAAGGGCTGGACGCCCGGCAGGACCGCCTACTGCGGCCGGACCGTCGGCGTCCAGTGGAACCGGCAGGGGAAGGCGCCGGCCTCGGCGCGGCCGACGAAGGACACGGTCAAGGACAAGATCGCGGTCGGCAGCAGCGCGAAGGAAGCGCTCGCCGCCCTGATCGGGGCGGCCCAGGCCGCCCAGGCCGCCCACCCTGCAGGCGTCGGCTCGGATCCCGGCTCCGGTGAGGGCTCCGCTGCCGGCTTCGGCGCCGCTCAAGGCATCGCCCACGCCGACCCCGCCCTGCTGCACGCGCTCGGCAGCGGCCTGGCCAACACCCTCGACGGGCCCGACGGGGCCGTCCGTACCGCGCAGGCTCTGCACAAGGGCTGGTTCGAGCAGCTGCCGGGCGGCTACGTGTGGCGGCTCGCCGACACCTCCGACAAGGGCAACGCCTCCGGCTCCCCGGCCTCGGTCACCTGGTCCGGCGCGGGCCACGAGCACGAGGAGTGGCTGGCGCAGCTGAACCGCGACCAGGCCGCCTACGACACGGCGGAGCGCGAGCTCGCCGCGCTGCAGAAGCGCCTGTACGCGCTGTGGTGGATGCACGGCCTGCCCCTCATTCCCCCGCAGTACCGGCGCGAACAGTTCCGCGCCGAGATCGACCCGGCGAACACCGCCGGCCTGGCCGCCGAAGTGAAGCGGCGCAAGGGCGAGCTCCTGCAACTCCAGGACAAGATCCCGCACGGTACGAACGAGGCCGAGCTCGCGCGGTCCATCGCCGCGTACCTGGGCCGGCACACGAAGCCCGACGGATACGAACTCCGCCGGGAAGCGCTGCCGCCGTTCCACCAGCCGACCGACCCGACCGTGGTGCTGGCCGGTGCGAACAGCCACGCAGCGCACGCCCCGCTGACCGGCCAGGACACACTGCCCTGCCGTACGCCCGGGCAGATCCTCGGCGGCGTCGCACCCGGCGGCCGGCTCCCCGCCCCGTTCGACACCCTGAAGGCCACTGGTCTGCCGGCGGTCGTGGCCGCCCTGCTGGGCGAGTTCACCTGGCTGCTCGACCCGGCCAACGCCGGCGTGATCGCGCCCGGCGCCGCGCCGCAGCAGTGGCAGCAGCCGTGGAAGCCGCTGCTGTTCCAGTGGCGGGTCCGGCACTGGAACGTCCCCTACGGGGACAAGGCCGCGCCCAACTGGGAGTTCACCGGAAGCACCTACCGGTGGGAGCGCGGCGCCGCCGAGGAGGCGGCGGAGGTGACCGGCCGGCGCTTCCTCGTCCCGCTGCCGCAGTACGCCCTGGGCAGCGAGCTGGAGAAGTACGCCGCCGACCACCTGGAGGCGTCCGAGGAGGCGTTCAAGGCGGCCGCGGACCAGATCAAGGACCTCGATCTGCTCTCGCAGAGCCTGGACGGCCTCACCGACGCCTTCGCCTGCCGCGACACGGCCCCGAACCTCAGCCCGCCCGGAGAGATCGGCGACCTCATCGGTGACGTCTACGGTCATCTGCCGAAGGCCGGGCCGCTGCCCGCGCCCTTCCAGGGCTGGCTGCCGTCCGGCTTCACCCAGATCCGGGCCGGCCAGTTCGCCCTGAAGGCACTCAGCGTCATCGACGAGTTCGGCCAGAACCTCGACATCCTGCTGTCCGGGGACAGCGACTACCTGGCCCCGAAGGTCGCCGACAGCCTGCACACCAACGGCCGGTACGCCGTCGAGGCGCTGCGGGACCGCTTCGTGCAGCTGCCGCCGCGCCTGCTCCAGCCCGCACGGCTGCGGTTCGACTTCGTCGACGAACACGACGACGAGCGGCTCGTCGACCTGAACGCGAACACCACCCCGGTGTGCGCGTGGATCATCCCCAACTACGTCGACCGCTCGCTGCTCTGCTACGCCCCCACGGGCGCGCCCCTGGGCGAACTCCGCCTCAAGCTCCAGGCCGGCGAAGGCGGCGGCCCGTCGACGACCGTCGTGGGCTGGGGACCGCTCCCGGACTCGCAGGTCCACACGCTCGACGACCTGCGCACCGTACGGCCGCACCTGTACGCCTTCGCACGGGAGCTGGCAGCCGGGGGCCCGGACGCCTTCGCCGATCTGATGTCCACCGTCGACCAGGCGCTGGCCGGCATCGACCCGGGCAACCCCTATGGCGACGACGTCCTCGGCGCGCTGCTCGGCAGGCCCCTCGCCCTCGTCCGGGCGCGGCTCGGCTTCGAACTCGACGGCCCGCCAGCCGCCGACCCGGGCTGGCGGTACGCGCTGGACTGGAAGGCCCTCACCGACTGGCGCGAGCGCATCGCCGGCGGCACGGCTCCCGCCGAGATGGACCACCTCAACTATCCCTGGCCCGTCCGCCTCGGCAATGCGGGACAGCGGGGCGACGGACTGATCGGCTACTTCTCGGAAGGGGACTACAAGAAGTTCTACGCCGTGGCGACGCCGCAGACGTCCGCGCCCACCGGATACGTCGACGAGATCGCCCACGACAACTGGCCCCGCCTGACCGCCGACTCCGTACGGCGGACGCACCTCACGCTCCTCCTCGACCCGCAGGCGACCGTGCACGCGACGACGGACCTGCTGCCGGTGACGGAGCTGGGCCTGCCGTCGCGTGTCACCCGTACGGCGATGGCCGCGATGCAGGTGGCGCTGCGGCTCAGCCCCGTACTCACCACGGTGAGGAAGGTACCGGCCGAGAAGACCGAGGGGCAGCAGGCCGGCACGGCGACCGGCAACGAGTCCGCCACGTTCGTCAATGCCCTGGCCCTGCCCCACCCTTCGTCACCGCAGGGTGTCTGGGACTGGTCGGAACTCGTGGTTCCGGACACCAAGGCCAAGGGCTCGGGCCCGGACTCCGGACCGGGCTCCGGGCCGGGCGACCGCGGGCCCGTCCCGGCGTGGAACCACGAGCGGATCGTCCAGATCGACCAGACGGCCCGCCTGGACGAGGACGGCCCCGTCATCCGGACCGGTTTCCTGCGACTGTCCGGCGGCTTCCACGGCACGTAAGCAGCAGTCAGCTCCCGCCACAACAGCCTCATCTTCGAAAGGACAGCGTCAGTGAACGAGTCGGCCAACGAGGGCTGCCTGCTCGACTACGCGATCATCAGCGAGCCGTTCCCGCTCTACGCGGCGGTCAGCGACGACACCCCGCGTTCCACCCTGCACCTCGTGATCTCCAACGGCGGCGGCAGCACCGTCTACTGCCGGGAGTTCCTGATCTCCCTGCCGCACGGCGAGCTCGCCCAGAGCCTCGTCGCCGCCACCGCGGGCGACGGGGACGGCAGCGCCCCGGGCTGGACGGTGGCCAACATCCAGGAGGGCGCCAGCATCGTCCTGCCGCAGGGCGACTACGCCCACTTCCAGGTCAAGCCGCCCACCGACACGACACCGCTGGACGTCTCGGGCATCACCATCACGCTCAAGAACCTGCGCATCGGTACGAAGCCGGGCACGGCGCGGGTCGAGGTCCGTGAGATGGCGACCCCCGACCAGGGCACGTGGCCCGACAGCCCGCGCTTCACCAGCCTTCCGATCACCAAGTTCCCGGCACCGGCCATTCCCGTGCAGGTCGTGACCGACTTCCACGCCGAGCCGTACGAGGTGGAGGCCGGCGGCGAGGTCCGTCTGACCTGGCGCGGCCCGTCGACGCTCGACTACACGGTGGCCCACAGCTCAGGGGCCACGGGGAGCGTGGAGTCGGACGGCAAGAAGGACGAACCGGTCAAGGACTTCGTGTGGAAGGGAACGGTCACCCGCGACACCACCTTCCAGCTGTCGTACGTCATCGCCGGCGCCACCCACTACCAGACGACGACGGTCGTCGTCACCGACCCGGTGATCGCCGGCCTGAAGGTCATGGGGGACAAGGGTCTCTACGTGGAGAAGAACGCGAACGTCGACGGTGACCTGAACGTCGGCAAGAACACCAGTATCACCGGCACCCTCGGTGCCACCGACGACATCACCACGCACGCCCACTTCATCGACCCCAACGGCAAGCCGCTGCGGAGCAACTGACATGGCAGGCAACGTCACGATCGGCGGTGGCGTGACCGTCAACGGCGCCGTCACGCTCTCCGGCGGTCACTACACCATCCTCAACCCCGAGGGCAGCAAGGACTTCGCCCACACGGGCCAGGACCAGGACCAGCCGTTCACCGTCCCGGACGGCGTCACTCTCCTCCGCCTCGACCTGCGCGGCGCCGGCGGCCGGTCCGCCGACGGCGTCAGCGGCGGCAAGGGCGCGAGCATCAAGGCCCTGCTGTACGTGAACCCCGGCGACCGGCTCACCGTCCGCATCGCCCGTGACGGCGCCTCGGGCGCCGCGGCCCGGGTCTCCCACAAGGGCGCCCTCGTCGTGGGTGCGGGGAGCGGGGGAGATGCGGGCGAGTCGGGCGGCCGGGGCGGTGACGGCAGTCACGGCGGCAAGGGCGGTGACGGGTCCGCCAGCGGTGGTGGCGGCGGAAGCGCCGGCTCCGGTGGCGGCGGGGGAAACGGCGGCGCCGGGGGCGATGCGGGCGTGGTCACGAGCGCCGGTGGCACGACAGCGGGCGGCTCGGGTGGCGCAGGGGCCGGCGGGCGCGACGGAAGCGGCGGTGACCGCGGCGGTGACGGCTCGAAATGGGGCCTCTACAACCCCGGTTACGGAGGCAACGGAGGGGGTGGCGCCACGACCTCCCGCGCCGGCGGCGGCGGGAGCGCCCGGGACAGTGACACCGGCGACGGAAGCGCCGGCAGCGGGCGGCAGGGCGGTGGTGGAGGGTCGCCCGGTGCACAGGGTGAGTCCTACTGTGGTGGCTGGGGCGGCTCGGGAGGCACCGGCGGTTTAGGCGGCCAGGGCGGCCGGGGTGGCGCCAACGGAAGCGGTGGGCCACGGCCGTCCGACGGGAGCGAAGGTCAGTCCGGCTTCGGTGGCGGCGGTGGCGGAGGCGGCGGCTGGGGTGGAGGTGCGGGCTGGCATTCCGGCGGCGGTGGCGGCGGTGGCGGGGGCGGCGGCGCCGGTGGTGGTGGCGGCCAGGGCGGCCACGGCGGCGACAGTTACTTCGACCCGGTGAAAGCCACGCTGACGCACGCCGCCGCGGACAACACCGGACCCGCGGGCGTCACCATTTCCTGGGGGAACTACTCGGTGCCTTCCTGACGCCGCGACATTGGGGGGTCGTCACGTTTCGGCTCCCCTGTCCGGGGACGGTCCGGTCGCTTCCCCCCGCAAGTGACCGGATCCGTACGGTACGGGCCGACAGTGGCCGGCGGTGAGCAGGCCGTACGGCGGAACGCCCCACCCAGAACCGGCCAAGTGCAGGCGTCGCGGCGAAGACGGCACGGCAGGGGCACTAGGCTGCGCGAGGTGTCATGTCCATGGCGTATGCCGCCCGCGGAGCGACATCGCATCCTGCCCTGCGGCGGCGCCGCCGACAAACGGGAGGACACCGTCTCGTGAAACGTTCACTGGCCACAGCGGCCGGCGCCATAGGGCTCTGCCTCGCCCTGGCCGTACCGGCGGCCGCCGCGAACGCCCCGTCGGAAACGGCGGGTTACACCGACGTCACCATCGTCGGCGAGGACCCCGCCCAGGTCCCCGGAACCGCTCCCTCGTTCCGCCTCGACGACCGGCGTGCCCAGAAGGGGATACCCAAGGAGAGCCCGCAGGACGTCCAGGAACGCATGGACGCCGCAAGCACACTGCACGCACTGGAGCGCGAAGGCCGCACGGCGCGCACGCTCGCCCAGCAGGGCGGGCGAAGCGCAGAAGCGCAGGGCGTCGGCATCCGCCGCACCACGCCGGACATCAACGTCTGCATGGGGAACGACAAGACGTACCGCACCTACGGCTGGACCATCGACCACTTCTTCCACTGCCAGGGGACCACACAGACCCTCTACAAGCAGCGGTGCTGGATCTTCGGGTGCTACCCCGTCGGGTCCTTCACGTTCCGCGCCACCACCATCGGTCAGGGCTACGACAACCAGCGCCGCATCTACTACGGCACCCTGCTGGACAAGGTCGAGGTCAAGGGCGACGTCAGCGGCCTGCGCCTGCGCCACGGCATCAGCTGCGACAACCTGACCGGCTCCCCGCACTGCAACGCCGAGGCCGGCAACGGCCGCACCGACACGCTCGCCGAATGGCAGCGGTTCAACGCCTCGTACCACTGGTTCAACACCGCGCAGGAGGGCGACTCGCCGGACAAGCGGGCCTACTACAACATCACCCAGTCCTTCACCGGCATTCAGGGCAGCCGCACCAAGTCCCTCACCACCGGGCGCGGCGGCTTCCGCTGCGACAGCGCGACCTACATCCCCGGCCGGAGCAGCGCCTGCGTCTTCGACGTCGTCATCCCCGTGATGAACAGCATCAGCATCCGCGACCGCGAGGTGCGGCAGACCGCGGGCAACATCCGCGACGCGCAGTTCCGCCCGAGGCGCACCATGCCCGTCTACGCGGCCAAGGACGTTCCCGGTGCTCCCAGCAGCGGTGAGCCGCTGACGCGGAACTACTACGACCAGGCCACCCAGGACCGCAGCCGCACCCGCGTCCGCGCCGCCTGCGAGCGCTACTGGCCCGGCTACGCCCAGCGCGGCCTGCAGTGCGACGAGTACCCCTTCGCCTCCACCTATCAGAGCGCGGGGGCGAACCCGGCGCACCTCAACTACGCGGTCAAGGCCATCCCGGCCGAGGACAACCGCAAGGGCGGCGAGAAGATCGCCGAGTTCTACAAGCTGGACCGTATCCTCGACAGCGACCCGTTCTACGTCCACATCAGGAGCTGACCACTGGAGGGAATCCGGTGACGGCCGTGCCGCCTCCCACCGAACCGTTCGCCACCCGTGACGTCCAGCCGCGCATCGCGTACTTCACCTTTCACCTGAGGGGTGTGGAGGACGGTGCGGATCCCCAGAGCGCCTGCGGTTCCGCACCCAAGCGCTGGACCGTCCTTCGCGGGCCGGGCGGAGCCGTGTTCCGGTGCGGCAGCACCGACTTCCGCCCGCACGTCCGGCTGGAAGCGTGGTCCGGGGAACCGCCCGCGCCGCCGGGTGACTGGGACACGGTGGACACGGTGGAGTTCCGCCTGTACGACAGTGGCATCGTGCGGATCGAGGAATGGGACGGCCGCCCGGCCGGGGATCCCGTCGACCTCGGCGGCCCCGGCGCCTACGGGCTGCGTGCCGCGAGCCGGGGCCGCGAGGCGGCACGGCTCCGGCACGCGGCGGGAGAGACCCACTTCCACGGCGCGGAGGAGTGGCTGCTCCAGCTCTGGCCGCGTTGAGCGTGCACATACGGAACGGACCTTCATTCGAACCCGTATACGTTTACGCTTCCCGGCATGCACTTTTCGGCAGACGCTCTGTTGTTCGACAGCGACGAAACGCTGGTCCACTCGGTCCGCACGGTCATTCCTGCGTGGACCCGGTGGGTCGCGTCGTACGGCCTGACCCCTGAGGACGTCCTCCGGGTCGGGTTTCACGGCCGCCCGGCGGCCGCGATCGTAGGCGATCTCCTCCCGGCCGGCCGGGTTCCCGAGGCGCTCCGGCTCCTTGAGGACGCCGAGGTGGCCGCTGCGAGCGGAGTCACGCCGGTTCCCGGCGCTCTGGAGCTGCTCGCCTCGCTGCCTGCGGACCGCTGGGCCGTCGTGACGTCCGGCACCCGGCGGGTGGCCATGGCGCGCCTCACTCAGGCCGGCATCGACCCCGGGTGCCTGGTCGCCGTGGAGGACGCCCCCGAGCACAAACCCCATCCGGCGCCGTTCCTCGTCGCTGCCGAGCGGCTCGGCGTGGATCCCGCCCGTTGCATAGTCGTCGAGGACGCACCGGTGGGCCTGGAGGCAGCGCGGGCAGCCGGTATGGCGACCATCGCTGTGACCACGACGCACCCCGAGGAGGAGCTGAAGGCGGATGCCGTGGCAGCCGACCTCGGCGCTGTCACCGTCCGCATCACGGAGGCCGGCGGCCTGGAGGTCGTCGTCAGCTGATCGGTGCTTGAGGCGGTCGGTCGTCCTGCTGCAGGAGGACGGCCTCCGTCATGGGCGGACCGGCAGTGGCCTTGATCATCCGGCGAGACTGTCGTCATGGATCTGCTGTCACTGCGATATTTCCAGGCCGTGGCCCGTCACCAGCACATCAGCCGGGCCGCGGAGGAACTCCGGGTCGCCCAGCCGTCGGTGAGCCGGACCATCATCCGGCTTGAATCAGAACTCGGCGTTCCGCTCTTTGACCGCCAGGGCCGGCGCATACGACTCAACGAGCACGGCGCCGCCTTCCTGCGCCGGGTCGAGCGGGCGCTGGCGGAACTCGACGACGCCCGCCGGGAGATGGCCGATGCCGCCGGTGACGGCCCGGGCCGGGTCGCCGTCGCCGCCGAGACCCTGGTCCAGCTGGGCGGAGTGCTGGCCGCCCTCCGCGCGCACCGCCCCGGGGTGGGGGTGCGGCTGTTCCAGGCGCCGCCGGACGCGATGCGGCGTCATCTGCGCTCCGGCGAGGTGGACTTCGTGGTCGCCTCCCAGCCGCTGTCCGGCCCCGGGCTGTGTGCGGTGGAGCTGGTGCGGGAGGAGGTGCTGCTGGCCGTGCCACCCGGGCATCCGCTGGCCGGACGGGAGCGCGTGGCGGTGGCGGAGCTGGCGGACGAGGAGTTCGTCAGCACCCGCCCCGGCCACTGGCAGCGCGCCATGCTGGAGCGGCTCTTCGCCCGCGAGGGGCTCACGCCGAAGGTGGTCTGCGAGGGCGACGAGGCCGCCGCCACCCCCGAGCTGATCGGCGCCGGACTGGGCCTCGGTCTCATGCCCGCCGTCGCGCGGCAGACCATCGGCGGGCACAGCCCGGTGGTCTGGCTGCGGCTGGACGCCGCGGACTGCCACCGGACGCTGACCCTCGTGTGGCGCCGGGACGCCTACCTCTCCCCCGCCGCCCAGGACTTCCGCCGGCTGGCCATGGGACCGGATCATGCCTCCGGGGTCATGAGTTCATGGCGGAACAGGTCGTGGAAGGTATGAGGGGCCACCACTAGCGTCGGGTCCGTCCACCGGTTCCGACGAGGGAGAACAGCGATGAGCCAGCGAGACGACACCCGGGACGGCGGTTTCGGCAGCTACGTGGAGGCCGTCCTCGACACCCTGTCCGAGGGGCCCGGACGGCCGGCCGTCACCACGGCCGAGGGGCGGGTGATCAGCGCGGGCGAGCTCCGGGACCAGGTGCTCCGGCTCGCCGGAGAGCTGGCGGAGCGCGGGGTGGTCCGCGGCACCACGGTCACCCTGCTCACCGGCAACACCGCCGAGGCCATCGTCGCCCGCTACGCCGCCAATCTGGCCGGCGCCCGCGTCGTCGGCCTCTACGAGGGCATGAGCCCGCCGACCATGGCCGCGATCATGGCGAGCGTGGAGTGCGCCCTCCTGCTGGTGGACGACCGGCGGCACGACACCGCCGAGGAGCTCGGGAAGATCGCCGGCGTTCCCCCGATGCTCTCCCTGGGACCGAGCGGCTTCGCCGAGGACGTCCTGGCCGCGGCCGCCCGCCGGCCCGCCCGGCCGATGGGCGGCCTGGTGGGTCCGGACGACGACTGGTGCGTCCGCCACACCGGCGGCACCACCGGAGTGCCCAAGGGCATCAGGACCACCCACGGCCCCTACCGGCAGGGCCTGGACCACCGGTTCGCCGACGCCGGCGACCCGCCCCGCTTCCTGGCGTGCACCGCGCTCGCCCATCTCGCCGGCGTCTTCATCGACATGACGCTCCGCCAGGGCGGCTCGGCCGTCCTGCGGCACGGCTTCGAGCCCGGGGACGTCCTGGCCACGATCGAGCGGGAGCGCGTCACCCACACCTGGCTGCTGCCGCCGCTGCTCTACCGGCTGCTGGACCACCCGGACCTGCCCGGCACCGATCTGTCCAGCCTGAGCCGGATCAGCTACGGCGGCACCCCCGCCTCGGCGGCCAGGATGCGACAGGCGGCCGAGGCCCTGGGGCCCGTCCTCTACGGCCTGTACGGGCAGGCCGAGGCGCACCACATCACCGAAGCGGGCCCCGCGGAGCAGACGAGGACCGGCGGTGGCGGGCATCTGACGGTCGGCCGGGCCGTGCCCGGGGTGGAGATCGCCATCCGGGACGCCGACGGCACCACCCTGCCGCCCGGGGAGCGGGGCGAGGTGCAGGTGCGCACGCCGCATGTGATGTCCGGTTACTGGAAGCAGCCGGAGCTGACGGCCGAGGTGCTGCGGGACGGCTGGGTGCACACGGGCGACGTCGGTTATCTCGACGAGGACGGCTACCTCTACATCGTCGACCGGATCAAGGACATGATCGTGGTCGTCGGGGGCCATGTGTACCCGACGGAGCTGGAGGAGCTGCTGCTGAGCCATCCTGCCGTCGCCCGGTGCGCGGTCTTCGGCAGCCGGGACGAGGAATCGGTGGAGCACGTCCACGCCGCCGTGGTGCCCGCCGCCGGACAGCGGCCCTCGCCGGCGGAGATCCGGGACTTCGTCACCGCCCGCAAGGGGCGCCTCTACGCCCCCGAAGCCCTCCACCTGGTGCCCGCGATTCCGCTGACGGCGGCGGGCAAGCCGGACAAGCGGCTGCTGCGGGAGCGGCTGGCGGGCTGAGCCGGCCACGCCCTCCGCCCCGGAGCGGCGTGCTGTCCTGGGCGGGCTTTGTATCCGCTGCGTATCAGGCAGCGCTTGGTTGTCCATCGGATCAGTGCGCCGACCCGCGGTGCCGGGAGCCCGCGCAGTGGCTGCCGTATCGTTCCGTTGCAGGCCGCGGCGGTCACCGACTGCGTACATGCAGCCGGGATCGTCGCCCCGCCCAGACCGTCCGTACGTCCGTGCATCCCTTCAGGAGCCATCCGCCCGTGTCCTCGTCCGCCCCGGCTGGGGCCTCTCCGCCCACCGTTCGTGTGCTGCTGGTGGAGGACGACGACCTGATGCGCCGGTCCTTCACCGTCGCCCTCGAACGCTACGGCTACGGGATGAAGGCCGCGGCCGACGGTCTTGCGGGGCTTGAGCTCTTTCGCAAGGAGAGCTTCGACCTGCTGATCCTGGACGTGATGCTGCCCGGCCTGGACGGGATCGGCCTGTGCCGCAGGGTCCGGGAGACCAGTCTGGTGCCCGTTCTGATGATGTCCGCCCGCGGCGACGGGCTCGACGTCGTCGCCGGTCTGGAGGCCGGGGCGGACGACTACGTGGTCAAGCCCGTGGACACCTACGTCCTCGTGGCCCGCATCCGCTCGCTGCTGCGACGGGCGACCTACGCACCCGCACCGGGCCCCGGGCAGGCGCCGGTCGAGGGGCCGCCGTCCGAGGGGCACGGGCGGGTGCTGGTCTTCGGGGAGCTGACCATCGACACCGCCGGCATGGAGGTGTTCCTCTCCGGAAGCCCGGTGGCACTGACCCCCACCGAACTGAAACTGCTCCTTGAGTTCGCCGCCCACCCCGGCGTCGTCCTCGACCGGCACACCTTGCTGCGCGATGTCTGGGACTACGGCTGGGACGGCGACAGCCGGGTCGTGGACCTGTGCGTGCAGCGGCTGCGCAGGAAGCTGGGGCGGGAGCGGATCGAGACGGTCCGCGGCTTCGGCTACAAGCTCAGGCGCTGAGGCCGGTGCGCCCGTTCCCCCGGTTGCGACCGGCCCGCCCGTCCCTGCGCTGGAAGATCGCCGCCCTGGCCGCGGCCACAGCGTGCCTGGTGGCAGTGGCGGTGGGCGTGCTGGTGCACGTATGGACCGCGCAAGACGTCCGCGACCAGGCCGAAGCGCAGGCGTTCAACGGCGTGTACTCGGCCATGGACGTCTACCGGCGTACCGGAACGCTGGTGGACGGTGCCGAGCTCGATCCGGTCGACCTGCCCGCCGCCCTGCGTCACCCTGCCGACGGCGACCGGCACACGGCCTACGACGAGCACGTCGAGGGCAATCTGGGGCCGAGCGTCTGGGCCGCCCAGCGGACCGGCGGCCCGGGCAGCCGGGTGCTTGCCGTCCGGGTCAACATGAGCCCGCAGCTCCACACCCTGCGCCAGCTGGACATGAGCATGGCGGTGGCCTCGCTGGTCGCCCTCGCGGCGGCCGTGCCCCTGGCGGCCTACGGTGCCGGACTGCTCGCCCGCAGGCTGCGGCGGGTCTCCGAGACCGCGGGCCGGATCTCCGCCGGAGACCTGGACGCCCGGACCGGGCCCACCAAGGGCCGCGACGAGGTGGCCGACATCGCCGCCACCGTCGACCTCATGGCCGACAGCCTCGGCCGCCGGCTGCGCACCGAACGCCAGTTCACCGCGGACGTGGCCCACGAACTGCGCACCCCCGTCGGGGGTCTGCTGGCGGCCGTCGACCTGCTGCCGGCCGGCGAGACGGAGGACCTGCTCCGCGCCCGGGTGCGCGATCTGCGCGGCCTGGTCGAGGACCTGCTGGAGATCTCCCGGCTGGACGCCGGCGCCGAACAGCCGGTCCGTGCCCGTGTCCCGCTCGGCGCCGTCGTCTCCGAGGCCGTCGTACGCACCGGCCTCGACACCGAGGTCACCGTCGCCGGCACGGAACACGCACCCGCAGGCACCAGCGCACAAGCAGCGGATGCCACGACCGTGGAGACCGACCCGCGCCGCCTGGAGCGGATCGTCGGCAACCTCATCGTCAACGCCCATCGGCACGGGGACACCCCGGTGCAGGTCGCCGTCGAGGGCCGTACGGTCGTCGTCCGCGACCACGGACCCGGCTTCCCGGCGGACCTGCTCCTCCACGGCCCGCGCCGGTTCCACACGGGGGCGGCGGAGCGCGGCTCGGGCCACGGCCTGGGCCTGACCATCGCCCTGGGGCAGGCCCGGCTCCTCGGCGCCGAGCTGCGCCTGGACAACGCCCCGGACGGCGGCGCCGTCGCCACCCTGCGCCTGCCGGCCTGACCACCGGGCCCCACCCCGGCCCGCCCATGACACGGCCGCTGCACAACTGCTGCACAGCAGCGCGGACGCCGATACACAGCGGCCCAGGGCCCGATACGTTCCCCCGACACCCTTCGAAGTGCACCGTTTCCGCACCCGAAGAGGAGTCCCCTGTGACCGTCGACCCCTTTGCCCCGCACGCGCTGCACACGACGCCGGGGATCGCGGCCGCCGCCACCGACCTGACGAAGGTCTACGGCAGCGGCGACACCGAGGTCGTGGCCCTGGACCGGATCAGCATCGGTTTCCGCGAGGGCGAGTTCACCGCGATCATGGGCCCCTCCGGCTGCGGCAAGTCCACCCTGATGCACTGCGCCGCGGGGCTCGACTCGCCCAGCTCCGGCTCCGTGCGCATCGGCACCACCGAACTCGGCACGCTCGACGACCGGCAGCTCACCCAGCTGCGCCGCGACCGCATCGGCTTCATCTTCCAGGCGTTCAACCTGCTCCCGACCCTCACCGCCCTGGAGAACATCACCCTGCCGCTGACCATTGCCGGACGCCGCCCCGACCAGCAGTGGCTGGACCGCGTGATCTCCATGGTCGGCCTCTCCCAGCGCCTCGGCCACCGGCCCGCACAGCTGTCCGGCGGGCAGCAGCAGCGCGTCGCGGTCGCCCGCGCCCTGGCCTCGCGCCCCGCGATCGTCTTCGGTGACGAGCCCACCGGCAACCTCGACTCCCGCGCCGGGGCCGAGGTCCTCGGCTTCCTGCGCGACTCGGTGCGCGAACTCGGCCGGACCGTGGTCATGGTCACCCACGACCCCGTCGCCGCCGGCTACGCCGACCGCGTGGTCTTCCTCTCCGACGGCCACCTGGTCGACGACATGACGCGGCCCACCGCGGACCGGGTTCTGGACCGCATGAAGGCATTCGACCCCCGCTCGCACACCGGCTGACCCGCCCTCGCCCGAGGGCCGAACCCGTCACCTGCACCCGCCACCCGCCACCTGCTCGTGTCCGTCGAGCCCACGTCCCCGAAAGCCCCTCATGCTGAGAACAGCCCTGCGCAACCTCCTGGCGCACAAGGCCCGTCTGCTCATGACCGTCCTCGCGGTCTGCCTCGGTGTCGCGTTCGTCAGCGGCACCCTCGTCTTCGCGGACTCCACCGCCGAAGCCCACCGCGCCGCCGCCTCCAAGAACTTCGCCCACATCGCGGTCACCGTGACCGCGAAGGAGTCCCCGTCCCGGGGGCCCGCGGACCAGCAGGCCGGCGTGCTCGACGACGCGCTCGCGCGGAAACTGGCCGACGTGCCCGGCGTCGCCGCCGTACGGCCGTCGGCCGACGGCTCGGCCGCCCTGAACGCCGCGGACGGCACTCCGCTGCGGGTCAAGGCGGGGGCGAACCTGGCCGCCGCCTACGTACCGGGCAAGGACGGCAAGGACAGCCGCTACCCCCTGGTCAAGGGCCGCGCCCCGACGAACGGCGAGGAACTCGCCGTGGACCGCGGCACCGCCACCGCAGGCCACCTCCGCATCGGTGACACGGTCACCCTGGCCACCGACGGACCGGTCATGACCAAGCGGCTCGTCGGCATCGTCAGCACCAAGGACACCCGGGTGACCGCCGGCGGCACCCTCGCCCTGTTCGACAAGGCGACCGGCCAGCGGCTCTTCGCCTCCCCGGGCCACTACACCGGGATCGACCTGTCCGCCGCGCCCGGCACCGACCAGTCCGAGCTGTCCCGCCGGGTCACCGCCGTGCTCCCGGCCGACCGGGCCGAGGCCACCACCGGCGCCGCCCAGGCCGGCCGGCAGGCCGTCCTCGTCGACACCCTGACCCGGGGCTACGAGAAGCTGCCGATGGTCTTCGCCGGGGTATCGCTCTTCATCGGCTCGTTCCTCATCATCAACACCTTCACCATGCTCGTGGCGCGGCGCACCCGTGAGATCGCGCTGCTGCGGGCGATCGGCGCCACGCGTCGTCAGGTGGCCCGCTCCGTCCTCCTGGAGGCCCTCCTCGTCGGCCTCGTCGCATCGGCGGCCGGTTTCCTGCTCGGCCTCGGCATCGCCTCCGTGCTCCCCGGCCTCCTGAGCACCGGCGGGAACACACTGCCCCACGGTTCCCTCGTGATCGGCCCGCGCTCGATCGTGGCGGCGCTCGGCGTGGGGGTGGGCGTCACCGTGCTCGCCGCGTGGCTGCCGGCCCGCAGGGCGGCGAAGATCGCGCCCGTCGAGGCGATGCGCACGGCCGAACAGCCCTCCGCCTCCCGGTCCCGGACCCGCGGCGCGGCGGGCCTCGTCCTCCTCGTCGTCGGTGCCGGTCGGCTGATCTCGCTCACGGGGGCGAAGGACGCCTCGGAGGAGAACCTGCAGAGCGCGATGCTCGGCTGCGCCGTCCTCGTCGCCGCCCTGATCGTGCTGGCGCCGCTGCTCGCCGCCCCCGTGATCCGGCTGACCGGGCGCCTGACCGGCCGCTTCGGGCTCACCGGACACCTGGCCCGCGAGAACGCGCTGCGCGACCCGCGGCGCACCGCGGCCACTGCCGCCACCTTGATGATCAGCACCGCACTCGTCGCCGGACTCGCCGTCATCGGGAACTCGACCGGGCAGGCACTCGACCGCCAGGCCGCAGCCGGGCTCGGCGCCGACTACGTGATCAGCTCGCACACCACCACGACCGGAGTCGACCCGGCCGCCGTCCGGCGGGTGGCCGGCACCGCGGGGGTGCGGACCGCGACCGCCGTCACGGACTCCACCCTGTTCATCGGCGGCGGTGTCCGGGACATCTCCGGCGTCGACCCCGACACCGTGGGCGCCGTCATGAAGCTCGACTTCACCAGCGGCTCCGTCAAGGATCTCGGGCCGGGCCGGATCGCCCTCTCCAGCACCCTCGCCCGGGAGAACGGCGTGACCACCGGCGGCCGGGTCAACGCCCACATGGGCCCCGGCCAGGAGTTCACGCAGTACACCGTCGTGGGCGTCTACAAGGACAACCCCATCGCGCACGACGCGCTCGGCGCCCGTGCCGAGGTCACGACGAACAGCTTCAAGCCCGGCTCCGTCCAGCGGATCCTCGTCCGCACCGACGCCGGCACGGTCTCGAAGACCACCGAGAACCGGCTGCGCACCGCCGTGGGCAACAGCCCCCTCCTGAAGGTCCAGGACCGGAAGCAGCTCGTCCGGGAGGCCGCCGGCACCATGGCCGGCCTGCTGAACGTGATGTACGGAATGCTGGCCATCGGCGTCGTGATCGGCGCGCTCGGCATCGTGAACACCATGGCCATGTCGGTCGCCGAACGCACCCGCGAGATCGGCGTCCTCCGCGCCGTCGGCATGGACCGCGCCGGCATCCGCCGGATGATCCGCCTGGAATCGGTGACCGTCGCCGCGTTCGGCACCCTCCTCGGCCTGGCGGGCGGCCTGTTCGGCGCCTGGGCGGTCGGCTCGCTGGCCAACGGCGCGATGGAGCAGTACTCCCTGGTGCTGCCCTGGGGAACGCTGCTCCTCGTGTGCCTGCTGTCCCTCGCGATCGGCGCGGTCGCGGCCGCCGTCCCGGCCCGCCGGGCAGCCGCCCTGAGCCCACTGGAGGCCGTCGCGGAAGCGTGACGCACGGATTGCTACGCTCCCGCCGTGATGCTGCCGACGGTCGACGACATACGCGCCCTGCATGAGAAGTACGCGCCGACGCGCGAGCTGCTCGACCTCGTGTACACGCACTGCGAGATCGTCTGGCGGGTCGCCGAGCAGCTGCTGGCCGCCGACGGCCACCGGCTCGATGCCGGCCTCGTCCGCGCGGGAGCCCTTCTCCACGACATCGGCGTCTACCGGCTCTACGACGACGCAGGCCGGCGCAGGCCCGACGAATACATCCGCCACGGGGTGCTCGGCGACGAGATCCTCCGCCAAGAGGGCTTCCCCGCAGGGCTGCGCCGCTTCTGCTCCTGCCACACCGGCGTCGGGCTCACGCGGCAGGACGTCGAGCAGCAGGGCCTGCCTCTGCCGGTGGCCGACTACGTGGCGGAGAGCGGCGAGGAGCAGCTGGTGATGTACGCGGACAAGTTCCACACCAAGGCCACTCCCCCGGCCTTCCTCTCCTTCGACGCCTACGCCGCGTACGTGGGCCGGTTCGGTACGGAGAAGGTCGCCGCGTTCCACGCCCTGCGCGACCGGTTCGGCGAGCCGGACCTCGCACTGCTCAGTGCCCGGTACGGACACGCGCGGGCCTGACGCTCCCCGCCACGGCGCGGCCCGCCCGTGCAGGACACACCTGCTCGCTCAGCCGGCAGCGGCGCCGAACCACCTGGGCAGCCGGTCGAGCAGATCCTGCTGGTCCTCGCCGGCCCATGCCACGTGGCCGTCCGGCCGCAGCAGCACCGCGGGCACGTCCAGTTCCTCGCTGACGTCGACGACGTGGTCGACCCGGTCGGCCCAGCTCTCCACCGAGAGCCGGCCGGTCTGGTCGAGCAGCAGCCCGCGGCCGCCGTGCATCAGCTCGTAGAGGCGGCCCCGCTTGAGCTTGACGTCCCGCATGCGCCGGCCGAGCAGTTCGTGGCCGTCGCCGAAGTCGTAGCGGACCCCGACCGCGGTGATCATCTCGGTCACGTACCGGTTCACCTCCTCGAAGTCCATGAGCTTCGAGAGCAGTTCCCGCAGCGCGGTCGCACCCGGATCGGTCCCCAGCAGCGTGATCTGCGCACGGGTGTTGTCCAGTACGGCGGCGGCCACCGGGTGCCGCTCGGTGTGGTAGCTGTCCAGCAGCCCCTCCGGCGCCCAGCCGCCCACGGCGGCGGCCAGCTTCCAGCCGAGGTTGAACGCATCCTGCACGCCGAGGTTGAGCCCCTGCCCGCCGGTCGGCGGGTGGATGTGCGCGGCGTCGCCGGCCAGCAGCACCCGGCCGGTCCGGTAGCGCTCGGCCAGCCGGGTCGCGTCGCCGAAGCGGGAGAGCCAGCCCGGTGAATGGATGCCGAAGTCGGTGCCCGCGAAGGCCCGCAGCTGCTGCTTGAACTCCTCAAGGGTCGGCGGGAGCGTACGGTCCTCGGCCACCCCCTCGGCGGGCACGACGAGGCGGTACCTCCCGTCCCCGAGGGGGATGGCACCGAACCGCAGCTGGGTCTTGCGGACCTCCTCGACGACGGCGGCGATCGTCGCCGGCTCCTCGGTCACCGCCATATCGCCCAGCAGCGTCTCGACCGTGGCGGGCTCGCCGGGAAATCCGACGCCGAGCTGCTTGCGCACCAGGCTGCGGCCGCCGTCGCACCCGACGAGGTAACGCGAGCGCAGCTCCGTACCGTCCGCCAGCTCGACGGTCACCCCGTCCTCGTCCTGGCTCAGCCCGACCACCTCGCAGCCGCGCCGGAGCTCGGTACCGAGCTCCAGGGCACGCTCGTTGAGCAGCCGCTCGGTGACCGGCTGCGGGACCGACAGGCTGTACGGGTGGGCCGTGTCCAGCCGGTCCGGCCACGGCTTGAGGATGCCGCCGAAGAATCCGCCCACCTGGAACTTCTCCCCGACCGCGAGGAACCGCTCCAGCAGCCCGCGCTGGTCCATCACCTCGACGCTGCGCGCGTGCAGGCCCCGCCCGCGGGACTCCTCGGTCGGCTCGCTCAGCCTCTCCAGCACGACCACGTGCACGCCGTGCAGCCGCAACTCGCCGGCCAGCATCAGGCCGGTCGGTCCGCCGCCGACCACGATCACGTCGATCATCACATTCCCCCATTCACCGAGACCGATACGCCGCCGCATGCAGCTGTACTTCGCGAATCCTGATTTCCGCAGGTCCTGGCCTCGGACGGAGATTCTGCGGCACGACGGGGGCCTTGCCGCAAGCCCCCCGGTGCGCTATATGTTGAGAGTGGCAAGGAGTGGGTGAACTCCTTGCCTTTGCTTTTCTCATCCGCCGGGGGCGGATTCATCGGCACAGGGCCGCATCCACGACGCTCTCGACATGCTTCATGACTGCGCCGCCAGCCGGCTGAACGGTCACCGCGACGTTGGCGGCGCGGCCGTCGTCGGTGACGCCGCCCCGGGTCTCGTATCCCGGGATGCTCCCGCCGTGCCCCCAGGAGACACCGGAGCACGACAGCGGCGTGCTCACGAGCCCCAGTCCGTAGCGGGCGCCAGGGCTGAAGGGGTGCCCGGCGGGGACGGTGGTACGCATCTGGGCGAGTTGGGCCGCCGGGAGGAGGCGGCCGGCCAGGAGCGCGGTGAAGAACCGGTTGAGGTCGGAATTGGTGGAGATCATCTGACCTGCCGCCCATCCCCAGGAGGGGTCCGTTTCCGTGACGTCGCGCAGGGGCGCGCCCGCTGAAGCCTGGTAGTAGCCCTTGGGATGCGGTTCTCTGATGGTCGCGTCACCGGGGGCGGGGAAATAGGTGTGGCGCAGCCCTATGCGCTCGATGATGCGCCGGTTCATCTCCTCGGCGAGGGGACGGCCGGTGACCTTCTGGACGATCAGACCGGCCAGCACGTAATTCGTGTTGCTGTATTCCCATTTCGCCCCGGGGGCGAAGCCGGCCTTGTGCTGGAGAGCGATGCCGAGGAGTTCGCGGGGGTCGTAGTACCGGACGTCGTCGCCCAGGTACGCGGTGTAGTTGGGAAGTCCGCTGGTGTGCTGCAGGAGCTGACGGACGGTGATGTGGCTTCCGTCGATGCCCTCCCCGCGGACGAGGCCGGGCAGATAGGTGTCGACCGGGGCGTCGAGGCCGATCTTCCCTTCACCGACGAGTTGCAGCACGACCACGGCGGTGAACGTCTTGGTGTTGCTGCCGATGCGCACCTGCCCGTCCTTGGGCACCTTCGCGCCGGTGGCCAGGTCGCCGACTCCTGCGGTGTAGGTATGTGTGCGTCCGTTACGGTCGTTGACGCTCGCCAACGCGGCAGGCAAGCCGTCGGAGTGCACGAGCGCGTCCAGGCCCTGCTGGACGGTGTCCGTCCTGACGGCGGCGAACGCCGCCGTCGGCGGGGCCAGGACCCCCGTCGTCATGACGCCGACGGCCACTGCGACGACGGCCGGCACGGCTCTGCGCCGACCACCCCGCTCCTGTCCGGGAGAACGGAAACTTTGCCATGCCTGCTTGCGCACGAGTCACATCCTGGGAAGTGGTCGGGAATCCGCCGATACAAACGGGGACCAGCATGTCCGGCTGCAATCTCCGAAACGATCCTGCTACCCGCCCACTGCGGGTAGGGCTAACCCCCGCGTGACGAAGGGTCCGAGCGGTCGTTGACCAGCGCATGACTGTTGTTCGGAAGATCATCACAGCTGTTTCGGCAACGGCTGCAGCGGTCGGCATCGTCTTCGCCGCCGGACCCCCGGCCGCGGCGGCCGGCAAGTGGTGCAACCATTCGGTCTGCATCGAGACGTACGACACGGGCACCTACCTGGGCAGGGTGGAAGTGTCGGTCGTCAACACCAATCAGCCCCACACGATCAGCGCACGGGTGTGGACCACGAATGGTTGGAGCGCCAGGACGAAGACCGAGAACGTCGCCGCGTTCCGGACCTACCGCGACCAGGCATACCCCCAGCGCCGATTTCCGGCGGGCACCCGGCTGTGCGCGGAAGGTTTCCGCGGCGGCGCGAGCGTCGGCCTTCCCTGTGTGACGCTCACCAACTGAGCGCACGGTTCAATTCCGGTGCCGTGGCCGCAGTGCGGCCACGGCGCCACCCCGGGACA
>NZ_JAIXMK010000059.1:0-40601 GCF_020328095.1 Streptomyces sichuanensis | reverse complement strand
TGCCCGCCGCAAATAACCCTTACGCCCCTGCCAGGCCCCACCCCACCCCGGCCCCTTCCGTCCGTCCGGGCGCCCGCCCTCGCCGGTGGTCGCTGTTCCTGCCGGCGCGACGGTGATGCCGGGTCGCGTCAGTCCGGTCCGTGACGCCTCACGTGCTGGGTCGTCAGGTACGTCAGGCCCGCTGCCAGCCATACCGCGCCTGCCAGCTGTGCCGTCCACGCCGCCTCGGCGATCACTGCCGTCACCACCACCAGGCCCAGGAGCGGGATCGCCACGTGTCGCAGCGGGCTGATGCGTTCGTTGTGCTTGCGGACGCAGAACCAGCCGATCACCGACGCGTGCAGCAGGGCGAAGGCCGCCAGTGCGCCGACGTCCACGACGGACACCAGGCGGTCCAGGCCGTCGTCCCGGCTGGCCGCCCAGACGGCGGCGAGCAGTGTGACCGAGGCCGAGGCCAGCAGGGCCGGCCGCGGTACGCCCGAGCCGGGGTCCACCTTCGACAGCAGGGCCGGCAGCCGGCGGTCGCGTGCCATCGCGAAGAGCAGGCGGCCGGCGGCCGCCTGGCCGGCCAGCGCCGCGAAGGCCGCACCGATCGCCTTGCTCGCCGCCACCAGGTCGTGCAGCCACGGGCCGGTGGCCGCGTCCACCGTGTCGTAGAAGGCCGCACCCTGGGCGGACGGGTTTGCCGCCAGTCCGGTCGGTGACATGGGAGCCAGTAGTGCGGCCAGGTAGGTCTGGACGACGAAGAGGAGGCCCGCTGCGGCCAGGCACGTGATCACTGCTCGCGCCACCTTCTCCGAGCCGCCCGCCGCCTCCTCCGCGAACGACGCGATCGCGTCGAAGCCCAGGTACGACAGGACCGCCACGGACACCGCGCCCAGCACCGCCGCCGTCTCGAAGCCCCCCTCCCCGGTCAGCGGCGACAGCCAGCCGTGGCGGGGGCCGTCCTGGGTCAGCGCGACGGCCGCTGCGACCACGAAGACCGCCAGGACCGCGATCTCCATGGCCAGCACCAGGAAACCGACGAGTGCTGCCGCACGGACGCCCGACAGGTTCAGTCCGGTGGTGACGACCACCGCCAGGGCCGTCCACACCCACTGCGGGACGGTGGGGACGAGCGCGTGCATCGCGATGCCCGAGAAGAGGTAGGCGACCGCCGGGATCAGCAGATAGTCCAGCATCGCCATCCAGCCGGCGACGAAGCCGGCTCCCTCGCCGAGCCCCACGCGCGCGTACGTGTAGACGGAGCCCGCGCGGGGTGCCACGCGGACCATCTGGGCGTACGAAAAGGCCGTCAGGGCCATCGCGGCCGTGGCGACGACGTAGACCAGGGCGACCGCCCCGTGCGACCTCGCGTCGAGCGTCCCGAACACGCCCACGGGCGCCATGGGGGCGATGAAGAGCAGACCGTAGACGACCAGGTCGCGGAAGGTGAGCGTGCGGCGCAGCGTGCCGTCGCCGTCGATGGGGACCGGTGGGGGCATGTCGCCAGTATTCGGGCGCCGCACCGGCCCCCGGCCGGGCCACGCCGGTGGGTGCGGGCCCTTACGATGGACCGCATGACTGGTACTCCCGCCCGCAAGGTTCTGCTCGCCGCCCCCCGTGGCTACTGCGCGGGCGTGGACCGTGCCGTGATCGCCGTCGAGAAGGCGCTGGAGCAGTACGGCGCCCCCGTCTACGTGCGGCACGAGATCGTCCACAACAAGTACGTGGTCAAGACGCTGGAGCAGAAGGGCGCGATCTTCGTCGACGAGACGGAGGAGGTGCCCGAGGGCAACATCGTCATCTTCTCCGCGCACGGCGTCGCCCCGGTGGTGCACGAGGAGGCCGCGCGCGGCAAGCTCGCCACGATCGACGCGACGTGCCCGCTGGTGACCAAGGTCCACAAGGAAGCCATCCGCTTCGCCAAGGACGACTACGACATCCTCCTGATCGGTCACGAGGGCCACGAAGAGGTCATCGGGACCAGCGGTGAGGCCCCGGACCACATCACCCTCGTCGACGGGCCGGAGGACGTGGCCAACGTCGAGGTGCGCGACCCCGACAAGGTCGTGTGGCTCTCGCAGACCACGCTGTCGGTGGACGAGACCATGGAGACCGTCGACGCCCTCAAGGGCCGCTTCCCCAACCTGCTCTCCCCGCCCAGCGACGACATCTGCTACGCCACGCAGAACCGCCAGGTCGCGGTGAAGCAGATGGGTGCCGAGGCCGATCTGGTGATCGTGGTCGGGTCGAAGAACTCGTCGAACTCCGTGCGGCTGGTCGAGGTGGCGCTGGGCGCCGGCGCGCGGGACGCGCACCTCGTCGACTACGCCGAGGAGATCGACGAAGCCTGGCTGGAGGGTGTCTCCACCGTGGGTGTGACGTCGGGTGCCTCCGTGCCCGAGATCCTCGTCCAGGGCGTGCTGGAGTGGCTGGCGCAGCGCGGCTACGAGGACGTCGAGATCGTCAAGGCCGCCGAGGAGTCCATCACCTTCTCCCTGCCCAAGGAGCTCCGTCGCGACCTGCGCGCGGAGGCCGCGGGACTGGCCGCGTCGTCCGAGGGGTGACCGCCCGTTCCACGCCGTAGCGTGTCGGTATGAACGTATTCGGCGTGGACGTCGGCGGATCGGGCATCAAGGGCGCTCCGGTGGATCTGGAGCGCGGCGACGTCGCGGAGGAGCGCTTCAAGGTGCTCACTCCGCACCCCGCCACCCCGGAGGCGGTCACCGACTGCGTGCAGCAGGTGGTCCGGCACTTCGGGCTGCCGGTCGGTCCGGTGGGGGTGACGTACCCCGGCGTCGTGGTGAACGGCACGACGCGCACCGCCGCCAACATCTCCAAGCACTGGATCGGCCAGGACGCCGCCGGGCTGCTCAGCGAGCGGCTGGGCACGCCGGTGACCGTGCTCAACGACGCGGACGCCGCCGGGCTGGCCGAGATGACGTTCGGCGCCGGGCAGGGGCGGAGGGGCACCGTCGTCGTGCTGACCTTCGGCACGGGCATCGGCAGCGCGGTCTTCAGCGACGGCAGGCTCGTGCCCAACACCGAGCTGGGCCACCTGGAGCTGCAGGGCCACGACGCGGAGACCCGCGCCTCCACCCGCGCCAAGGAGGCCGAGGACCTCAGCTGGAGCCGCTGGGCCAAGCGGGTCGGGCGCTACCTCGCCCATGTGGAGATGCTGCTGTCGCCCGAGCTGTTCGTGATCGGCGGGGGCGTCAGCCGCAAGGCGGAGAAGTTCCTGCCGTTGATCGAGGGCGTCAGCGCCGAAATCGTGCCCGCTCGTCTGGAGAACAACGCGGGGATCGTGGGTGCTGCGATGGCCGCTTCCGCAGCTGGGCCCGGGCCCGTCGCCGCGCCTTGATCAGCAGGACCCTGCGGACCAGCGCGATCAGCGCGGCCAGCAGCGTGCCCGCGTAGAGCCAGCCCGCGTTCAGGGACAGCAAGGTGACCACGCTCATCAGCCGGCCGCCGAAGCCGCCCGTGCCGTCGCTCAGCGGCAGGACGCCCACGGCGAAGGCGATGGGCACGCTCACGGGTGCGGTCATCACCTCGGCCGGCCGCACCCACAGCGCGCAGGCCGCGCTGCCGAGCACGAAGAACACGTCGTATACCCGGGCGCTGCCGTCCAGCAGCGCCGAGTCCGCGACGCCGATGCCCAGCATGGCCAGAGCGGTGAGCAGGCCGCTGCCCAGACCGGTCAGCCGGGGGGCCGGGGGGCGGTCCGGCGACGGGGTGGGGCGCCCGGGACGGGGGCGCCGGAGGGCGCCGCCCTGGCGCTGCCCCACGGGCGCCGAGGGGCGGGGCACGGGGGAACCGCGGCGGGCCTTGCGCTGGGGGATGCGCGTGCTGGGTTGCTCCACCGGACCAAATTAGGGGGGCGCGGACGGGGAAACCGGCGCGGGACACGCAGTTTGAGCCACCTTGGCCGTGCGTTCGAGGAATCGTCCGCCCGGGGCCCGTGTGCGGACGGGACCCGTAGACTGGATGACCGGGCGCGTCACGGGGCGCGGAACCCTCGCTACTACGGGAACAACGGGAAGTCGCCACGTGTCGCTCACGATCGGAATCGTCGGTCTGCCGAATGTCGGCAAGTCGACCCTGTTCAACGCCCTGACCAAGAACGACGTGCTGGCGGCGAACTACCCGTTCGCCACGATCGAGCCCAACGTGGGCGTCGTCGGCGTCCCGGAGGCGCGGCTGACCAAGCTGGCCGAGATCTTCGGTTCGCAGAAGATCCTCCCGGCCACCGTCGACTTCGTCGACATCGCCGGCATCGTGCGCGGCGCCTCCGAGGGCGAGGGCCTGGGCAACAAGTTCCTCGCGAACATCCGCGAGTCCGACGCGATCTGCCAGGTCATCCGCGCCTTCAAGGACGAGAACGTCGTCCACGTCGACGGCAAGGTCTCGCCCAAGGACGACATCGAGACGATCAACACCGAGCTGATCCTCGCCGACCTGCAGACCATCGAGAAGGTCCTGCCGCGCCTGCAGAAGGAAATGCGGATCAAGAAGGACGTCGCGCCCAAGGTCGCGGCCGTCGAGGCGGCCAAGGCCCTCCTGGAGGAGGGCACCACCCTCTTCTCCGCGGGCATCGTCCAGGGCTCGGAGAAGGCGGAGCTCCTGCACGACCTCCACCTGCTGACCACGAAGCCGTTCCTCTACGTCTTCAACGTCGACGAGGACGAGCTGACCGACGACGCCTTCAAGGACGAGCAGCGCGCCCTGGTCGCCCCGGCCGAGGCCATCTTCCTCAACGCCAAGCTGGAGGCCGACCTGGCCGAGCTCGACGAGGAGGACGCCATGGAGCTCCTGCAGTCCGTCGGCGCCGAGGAGCCCGGCCTGGCCACCCTCGCCCGCGTCGGCTTCGACACCCTGGGCCTGCAGACCTACCTGACGGCCGGCCCCAAGGAGTCCCGCGCCTGGACGATCAAGAAGGGCGCGACGGCCCCCGAGGCCGCCGGTGTGATCCACACCGACTTCCAGAAGGGCTTCATCAAGGCCGAGGTCATCTCCTTCGAGGACCTGGTCGCCACCGGCTCCGTCGCCGAGGCCCGCTCCGCCGGCAAGGCCCGCATGGAGGGCAAGGAGTACGTGATGGCGGACGGCGACGTGGTGGAGTTCCGCTTCAACGTGTGAGTGGTTCGTTACCGTGAGTTAAACGGTTCGTCAAACGTGCAGGTCAAATGGGGCCGGGCTCTGTGAGTCCGGCCCCCTCTGCGTTCCGTGCTGACTTGGTGCTGACTCTTAGTTGCCCCGGGGCGGGGTGAGCTTGTCGAGATCCAGGTTGATATCGAAGGGCACAGGGCGTTCGAGGGTGCCCCGGAAGATTCCCGCGGGTGCGTAGACACCAGTCGGTTCGTCGAGTTCGTAGACGTGCACGACAGGAGCGCCGTCCTCTTCCTCGATGCACCAGTAGTGCGGGATCTTGGCTTCTGCGTACTTGTGCAGCTTCACCGTGCGGTCCCGGTGCGCGGACTCGGGTGAGACGACCTCGATGACGAGCCGGACTTCTTCCGGCGCGTACCACGTGCGGTCCGGGTCATACGGCGCGGTCGTCACGAGCAGATCCGGCTCCGGCCGGTTTCGCTCGTCGAGGCGGATCGTCATCTCCCGTTCGACCTCGAAACCGGCGGGCGCGGTGGCCATGAGTGTGGTGGTGAGGGAGGTGACAAGGCGGCCGTGCCAGGACCGCTGGGGCGACATCATGAAGACGAGGGCTCCGTCGATCAGCTCGGTGTGGCGTGGCGCCTCGGGGAGGCGGTCCAGGTCCTCCGCGAACCAGCCTTCCGCGCGCGGCGGGCGCATCCAGTCGGGCAGTGCGGTCATGGCTAAACCGTAGCGACTCGGCGAGGCCTGGGCCACGAGATCGTCAAGAGGCGACCGCCCTTCCTGGCTGTTCTGAAAACCCCGGACCTGCCGCCGGTGCTGATTCTGTGCTGACTTGGATCTCTCAGAAGACCGTTTCCGCAGGTGGGAGCGTTGTGGTGGATGTTCCGCTTCAACGTGTGACCGATGCATGACTGCAAGGGGCCGGCTCCTCAGGGGGCCGGCCCCTTCGTCGTCACCGTGCTTCGAGCGGCGGCTCGAAGGCGGACTCCTCCGGTGCGTCGTCCGAGAGGACGGCCGGGTTGAGGGCCCTGGCGATCGCAGGGGTCAGCGGGTGTCCGGCGAGGACGTGGCGGACGGCGTCGAGGGGGACGGGGCGCTCGTAGTAGTCCTCGAAGTGGGCCTGGACGGCCTCGGGGGAGCGGTCGGTGAGGAGATGGAAGAGGAAGACGGAGCCGTCCGGGTCCTCGCTGCCGGTGGGGAAGGTGATGGCCGAGCCGGTGCGCCAGACGGTGTCGCCGGTCTCCCGCCACAGGCAGACGGTGACCCGAGGGGCGCCGATCCCCTCGTCGTGGAAGGCGGGCTCGTCCAGGAGCGGGCGCAGCGCCGCGGGCACGTCGTCGATGACACCGGGCCAGACCTGCTCGTCGTCCGTCCCGTACGGACTCATCTCCGACTCGTGGTCGAAGCCGCGTATGAGCACGCCGGCCGGGGTGAAGTGGACGGAGAAGTCGTCCCCCGAGCCGTTCTCCATCAGGGCCACCTCCTCGCCGGGGCCCCAGGCGGTGTCGAAGGTGTACTGGCAGAACCGCGGATCGTCACCGATCGTCGTGTCCAGGACGGCCAGTGCGCGCAGATGGGCGCGGAGCTGGACGGGGTCGGGGAGAAGGGCGGCGGTCTCGTGCGCAGTGCTCATGTCGCCATGGAAGCAGCCGCCACTGACAATCCGGCGCGGCCGGCCCGGCAGTGGTGCCGCTGCCTCAAGCGGTTCCGGCCGACCGTGTGATCCGGGCGCGGGAGTCAGGTGTCGTAAACGGTGGAGCGATGCCCGACGTGCACGACCCACACCACCAGTTCGCCGTTGTCGATCGTGTAGACGACGCGATAGTCACCCACTCGTAGGCGGCGGCGTTCGGGCTGGGACACGAGTGCGGTGGTGTTGAAGCCGAGCGGGTCGCTCTCCAACTGGGTCAGCTTGGCCAGGATGCGGAGCGCCATGTCGCGAGGGATCTTACGAAGCTCCGCCTGGGCCTCGGGGCGGAAGACAGTTCGATACTCACTCACCGCGCGCCAGGGTCTCCCTCATGACGTCCTCGATCGGGATGCCGGGGGCCGGGTTGGCCATGCGCTCGTCGATGATCCGGTTGATCTCGCGCTCTTCCCACTCCTGGTACTTGCGCAGCACCTCGATCGACACCACGGCGGCGACTTCCTTGCCTCGGCGGGTGATGACCGTGGGCAGGTCGTCGCGGTCGGCACGCTCCACGACCTCGGCGAGGTGCGCGCGCACATCGCGGATGGACTCTATGGGCAGCGGCTGCGTCATGCGCTCAAGCGTACTCAGTGTGCCATGTGTACACAACGTGCGGGACGGGCGGACTCCTTCGCCGTCCCGTGGCCGGGAATAGGCCGGCGGCCCCGGTTAATCATGGACAGGAACAGTGCCTCGGCAGGACTCTCAACAAGAGGGATCCGATTCCTGTACGTGCCGCAGGGCGGGCTGCACGCCTTCCGCAACGACTCGGACGCGCCCGCGGAGATGCTGATGCTCTTCGCTCCGGGCGCGCCGCGCGAGGAGTACTTCGAGGGGCTCGCGGCCCTCGCGGACGCGACGGACGAGGAGCGCACGGAGTTCTTCGTGCGCCACGACTCCTACTTCGTGGAGTAGGGGAATAGCGGAGCGCACGCTCCGTGGGCGCGCCGCGGCCGCATTCCTTGCATAGATGCGGATGTGCCTCCGGTGCGTGCTCGGCGCATGTGCCGAGTGGATCTCGGGCGGGCCGGTCTGAGCTGGGGGTCGCCGCGCCGCGTAATGCCTTGGCCAGAAGTTGCGGACCGCAACCGTCGGTTGCCAAGCTGTTGCGGACTGTCAACCCTTTGGGAGTGGACGTGGCCTTCGGTGACCAGCCCGCATACCTTCGCGTCGCCGGCGATCTGCGCCAGAAGATCGTCGCCGGCGAGCTGCCGCCGCACACCCGGCTACCGTCCCAGGCGCGCATCCGGGAGCAGTACGGGGTCTCCGACACCGTGGCCCTGGAGGCCCGCAAGGTGCTGATGGCCGAGGGGCTGGTGGAGGGGAGATCCGGCTCCGGGACGTACGTGCGCGAGCAGCCGGTGCCCCGTGCCGTGGTCCGTACGGGGTACCGCGCGGTCGGCGAGTCCACGCCTTTCCGGCAGGAGCAGGCCGACGACCGGGTCAAGGGCACCTGGGAGTCCCGCAGCGAGCAGGGGGTGGCCGACGCGGTCACCGCCCGGCGGCTGCGGATCGCGCCGGGCGACCGGGTGATGCGGACCGACTACCTGTTCCGGTCCGCGGGCGAGCCGTGCATGCTCTCCACCTCCTGGGAGCCCCTGGCCCTCACCGGCCGTACGCCCGTGATGCTGCCCGAGGAGGGCCCGCTGGCGGGCCGCGGCGTGGTCGAGCGGATGGCCGCCATCGACCTGATCGTGGACAACGTCACCGAGGAGGTCAGCGCCCGCCCCGGGCTGGCCGAGGAGACGCTCGCCCTCGGCGGGGTGCCCGGGCATTGCGTGGTGGTGGTGTCGCGGACGTACTGCGCGGGCGGCTGCCCGGTCGAGACCGCCGACGTCGTCATGCTGGCCGAGCGCTACCGGGTCGCTTACCACCTGCCCGTGAAGTAGCCGTGAACCGAAGATGAACTGACTCGGAAGTCAGTTGAACGGACGTCCGGAAACACCTCCCGCTGGTACGTACCAGCGGGTAGGAAGTGTCTCCTTTGTCCCATTCCATCCCCATTCGGAATGGGTCCCTCCGGTGTTGCAAACCTCACATCGTCCCAGGTCAGGGCCTTTTGGCAGAACCAACTCGGCCAAATCGCCCGTACGATGGCGCGGTTTGCGTCCTGCCCGTGGGGGAGTAGAAGGAAAAGGAGATCCGGGGTTTGAGCACCGAACAGGGTTCCCACTCGAATTACCGCCGGACCCTCGGCACGACGGCACTGACCGCCGTCGGCCTCGGGTCGATCATCGGCTCCGGCTGGCTGTTCGGTGCCGAGCGTGCCGCCGTGCTGGCCGGCCCGGCCGCCATCTTTGCCTGGGTCATCGGCGCCGTCGTGGCGCTGACCATCGCCTTGACCTACACCGAGCTCGGCTCGATGTTCCCCAAGGCGGGCGGCATGGTGCGGTACGGCCAGTTCTCGCACGGCTCGCTGGCCGGCTACATGGCCGCCTGGGCCAACTGGATCGCGATCGTCTCCGTCATCCCCGGCGAGGCCACCGCGTCGATCCAGTACATGAGCTCGTGGAAGTTCGACTGGGCGGGCAAGCTCTTCGACGGCAAGGAGCTCACCGGCACCGGCCTCGCGGCCGCCAGCGTCCTGGTGGTCTTCTACTTCTTCCTGAACTGGTTCGCGATCACCCTGTTCGCCAAGACGAACAACGCGATCACCGTGTTCAAGGTCGTGGTGCCGGCGCTGACCGCGGGCGCGCTGATCTTCGCGCACTTCGACACCAGCAACGTCGGCTCCGCCCACGGCGGCTTCGCCCCCAACGGCTGGAGCGCCGTCTTCAGCGCCGTCGCCGTCGCGGGCATCGTCTGGGCCTTCAACGGCTTCCAGTCGCCGCTCAACATGGCCGCCGAGGCCCGCAACCCCGGCAAGTCGCTGCCGAAGGCCGTCGTCGGCTCCATCCTGATCGCGCTGGTCATCTACATCGCGCTGCAGGTCGCCTTCCTGATGGCCGTCCCGGCCGCGGACCTCTCCGGCGGCTGGAACACCCTGGCCTACAAGTCCCCGCTGGCGGACCTCTCCATCACCTGGGGCCTGAACTGGCTGGCGCTGCTGCTCTACGCGGACGCCTTCATCTCCCCCTCGGGCACCGGCATGATCTACGCGGCCACCACCTCGCGCATGATCCACGGCGTCCAGGAGAACGGCCACCTGCCCAAGGTCTTCGGCAAGGTCGACCCCAAGACCGGTGTGCCGAAGCCGGCCCTGCTGCTCAACCTCGCGATCTCCTTCGTCTTCCTCGCCGTCTTCCGCGGCTGGGGCTCGATCGCCGAGATCGTCGGTGTGGCCACGGTCATCTCGTACATCACCGGCCCCGTCGCCGTGATGTCGCTGCGCCGCATCGCCCCGGACATGAAGCGCCCGGTCAAGCTCAAGGCCATGCCGGTCATCGCCCCCATCGCGATGATCTTCGGCTCGCTGGTCATGTACTGGGCCCGCTGGCCGCTCACGGGCAAGGTCATCTTCATCATGGCCATCGGCCTGCCGATCTGGGCCTGGTACGAGCTGCGCAAGCCCTGGGCCGAGCTGAAGCCGCACCTGCAGGCCGGCGCCTGGATGGTGACCTACCTGCTCGTCATGGCGTTCGTCTCGTGGGCCGGCGGCACCGAGTTCGGCGGCAAGGGCTACCTCGCCCCGGGCTGGGACATCGTGGTCGTTGTCCTGATTGCCCTCACCTTCTACGCGTGGGGCGTCAAGAGCGCCTGGCGCAACCCGACGCTCATCCAGGTCGAGAAGGAGATCGCCGAGGCGCCCGTGGCCGAGGAGGCCGACGAAGCGGAGCTGGCGAAGGCCAAGTAACCCTTAGGGTGGCCGAATGCGTACCTCTTCGTGAAAACCCGTATCCGCTGCGTAAAGGTCGGGCGTACGCTCGGGCATATGCGGACTGCGGTTTCTTCGGAAGTCACCGAAGGGCGTGCGCCGGTGCGCGCGGCGACGGCGGGAGGGCAGGAACGATGACTGACACCGGACCGGTCCTGCCCTGGCTGGTGATCCGCCAGGACGAGAACGGCAACCGCTACCGCGTCGGGCGCTACGCCACCAGAACGGAGGCCGAGCGCGTCGCCGACCGGCTGGACGCCCACGGGCGCCAGCAGCTCTACATAGTCGAGAGGGTCGGCCGTGCGGTCACCTAGCCGCTTCCTGGGGAGGCCGGCGCGCGCGGCGCGCGGCTTCCCCAGGTGTGCGCCCCCGGGGCGGCGCCTTCCCAGGCCCGGCGCCGTCCCGGGTCCGCCGCCCCGCACGTAGGCTTGTCCCCCATGACGACGGTGCGTGTGGTGGTGGGCGGAGCGGTGTTCGACCGGGGGCGGCTGCTGGCCGCGCGGCGCAGCGCCCCTCCCGAGCTGGCCGGCCGCTGGGAGTTGCCCGGCGGCAAGATGGAAGCCGGCGAGACGCCCGCGCAGGCGCTCGTCCGGGAGCTGCGCGAGGAGCTCGGCGTCGAGGCCGAGCCGCTGGAGCGCATCGAGGGGGAATGGCCCCTCAAGCCCGGCTACGTCCTCCAGGTCTGGACGGCCCGGCTGCTGGCGGGGGAGCCCCGCCCCCTTGAGGACCACGACGAACTGCGCTGGCTCACCCCCGACCGGATCGACGAGGTCGACTGGCTGGAGCAGGACCGCCCCGCCGTGGCGCTGGCCGCACGGCTGCTCGCCGCCGCGGACGCCGTTCCCCCTGGCCCTCGCTGACCTGCGGCGCCTCCACCCCGAGCGCAGACGCGCCTACGCCGAATGCGGCACCCGCGACGGACAGAGCCCGGCGGGGAAGATAGGCAAGCCCCCATACCGGGTATGTGCTGATTATTATCCCCAAAGCCGGACATGACGGCGGGGTCGCAGCGGTCTGGGAAGTGGTCGGCGTGAGCGAGAGCGCAGGGACCCTGGCATGGACGCCCGGCTTCGCCGAGTGGAGCTTCCCCGCCGAGGCCGGCGCCGTGCGCACCGCCCGCACCCTGGTCCGCGACACCCTGCGCGAGTGGGGGCTCGACGGCGTCACCGACGTGACGGTGCTGCTGGTCAGTGAGCTCGTCACCAACTCCCTGCGCTACGCCAGCGGCCCCATCGGCGTCCGCATGTACTCCCACGCCGGCCCCACCCTCCTCGTCGAGGTCTCCGACCCCCTGCCCGACCCGCCCCGCGAGCGCGTCGCCGGCGCCGACGACGAGGGCGGACGCGGACTGCAACTGGTGGCCCTGGCCTCCAGACGCTGGGGGACCCGCCCCGGCACCACCGGCAAGACAGTGTGGTTCGAGCTGAGCCTGCCCGGTTAGTAACCCGGGGAGGAGACATAGCGGGATGAGACCGTGCTGTGATCGTGAAGTCCGTGTTCCGAAGGGCCCCTGTGCTGGATACTCGGCCTTCTGATGCCGGTGCGAGCACATGAGCCGGAGGGGACGGGCACGTGAGCGAAAAGCCAGCGGGTACTGCGGGCAGGCCAGAGGGTACGGACGCCACGCTGTGGCAGAACAGTCCGCCCGGCTCCCTTTACGACTACATCCGCGTGGCGTCCTTCTCCCTCGGCTCCGACGGCAGGATCGAGCAATGGAGCGAACGGGCCGCCGAACTCTTCGGGATAACGGCCCGTCACGCCGTCGGCAGGGACCCCCTTGAGGTGTTCGCCCCCGCCGACGTGCACCAGGGGCCGCCGCGCACCGGCGCCCCCTTCCTCGCCGAGGGCGGCCTCGACGGCCGGGCGTGGACCGGCCTCGTCCCGTACCAGCGCGGCGAGCGCCACAGCGGCCTGGCCGAGATCTATGTGATGCCCAGTGAGAACGCCGACGGCGACCGCGCCGCGCTCTGTGTGGCCGTCGACGTCCGGGCGCTGCGCGGAATAGAGACGGACATCGCCGCCTCGGAAGCCGTTTTCGGCCAATCTCCGCTCGGCTTCTTCTTCTTCGGCACGGACCTGACGTTGCTGCGCGTCAACGAGAGTTTCGCCCAGACTTTCGGCCGCCCCGCCGCCTGGCACCGCGGCCGCACCCCGCACGACTTCCTGCCCCGCGCCGAGGCCGAGCGGCTGACCGCCGCCCTGCGCCAAGTCCTCGACACCGGAAAGCCCGTGGCGGACATTCAGCTCGTCGGGCCGGTGCCCGGGCACACCGAGCGCCGCCGCTGGTCCGTGGCCCTGTACCGGCTGCACAGCGGCAGCGGACGGCCGATCGGCGTGGCCGCCATCGCCACCGACGTCACCGGCCGCCGCCGCGCCGAGCGGGAGGCCGCGGGCGTCCGGCGCAACCTGGCCCTCCTCAACGAGGCCGGAGCGCGCATCGGCAACTCCCTCGACCTGGAGACCACCGCCCGCGAACTCCTCGACGTCGCCGTCCCGCAGTTCTGCGACCTGGCCTCCGTCGACCTCTACCAGGGCCTGCTGGCCGGCGACGAGGCCCCGCCCGGCCTCGCGGACGGCAGCGCCGAGCTGCGCCGCGTGGCGTACTCCAGCGCCGTCTCCGGGGCGCCGGTCGACCCCGACGACAAGCCCATCCAGGTCGGCGAGGTGCACCGCTACCCCTTCCACTCGCCCTGCGCCCAGGCGCTGCGCACGGCCCACGTCCAGGTCGTCCCCGGCCGCGAGGGCGAGGAGGGCGGCTCGGAGCTGGGCGCGGTCGTGCAGTCCACCCTGGCGGTGCCCATGGTCGCGCGGGACACGGTCGTGGGCCTCGCCCAGTTCTCCCGCACCAAGGGCAGCGAGCCCTTCGGCGAGCGGGACACCGCCCTGGCCGTCGAGCTCGCCGCGCGGGCCGCCGTCTGCATCGACAACGCCCGCCTCTACCGGCGCGAGCACGAGCGCGCCCTCATCCTCCAGCGCAGCCTGCTGCCCCCGGGCGACCCGGAGGCCGCCGGCGTCGAGATCGCCTGCCGCTACCTGCCGGGCAACGCCGCGACGGAGGTCGGCGGGGACTGGTTCGACGTCATCGAGCTGCCCGGCCACCGCACGGCGCTCGTCGTCGGCGACGTCATGGGCCGCGGGCTGCGCGCCGCCGTCGCCATGGGCGAACTGCGCACCGCCGTGCGCACCCTGGCCATGCTCGACCTGGAGCCGGCGGAGGTCCTCTCCGCGCTCGACGAGATCGCCCACGGCCTCGGCCGGCCCGGCGGCAAGCAGTCCGCCTCGCGCGGGGTGCGCGGCAGCGTCCGTCCCGCCGACCTCTCCGAGGTCTACCTGGCGACCTGCGTCTACGCCGTCTACGACCCCGTCACCCGGCGCTGCACCGTCGCCAACGCCGGCCACCTGCCGCCGGTCCTCGTCGAGGCGGGCGAGCCCGCCATGCTCCTGGACGTGCCGCCCGGCATGCCGCTGGGCGTGGGCGGCGAGCCGTTCGAGGAGACCGAGATCGAGCTGCCGGACGGCGCGCTGCTCGCCCTCTACACCGACGGCCTCGTCGAGTCCCGCGACCATCCCCTGGACGAGGGCCTCCAGGCGTTCCGCGACGCCCTCACCGACCCGGAGCGGCCGCTGGAGGACGTCTGCGACCACGTCCTCAGCGCCCTGGACACCCACCACGGCGAGGATGACATCGCCCTGCTGATGGCCCGCCTGCGGGGCCTGAGCGAGGGGTGCGTCGGCGACTGGACCCTCCCGCCGGAGCCGCGCTCGGTCGCCCGCGCCCGGGAGCTGGCCCGGGAGCAGCTGGAGACCTGGGAGCTCACGGACCTGGTCGACACCACCGAGCTGCTGGTCAGCGAGCTCGTCACCAACGCCCTGCGGTACGGGGAGGGCGAGATCCGGCTGCGGCTGCTGCTGGACCGCACGCTGGTGTGCGAGGTGTGGGACGGCGGCCACGTCCAGCCCCGGCGCCGGCGCGCACGCGACACCGACGAGGGCGGGCGGGGGCTGCAGCTGGTGGGGCTGCTCAGCGCGGCCTGGGGCAGCCGCCGCATTCCGCACGGCAAGACGGTCTGGTTCGAACTGGGGCTCCCGGACGGCGAGTCGCCGGCCCCGGACGCGGTGGAGGCGTTGCTGAGCCTGTACTGAGGTGAGCCCGCCCTGAGGTGAGCCCGCCCTGAGGCGGCCGCCGGGCCGTGGGGCCGGGTTCAGTGCGCCAGCCGGCCCCGCGTCGCCCCGCCGCCGAACGTGGCCGGCAGCAGGCCCGCCAGGATGATGCCGCCCAGCAGGGCGCCGCCCAGGATGCGCGTGGGGTGCGGGGCCGTCGGGGCGTCGTACTCCGTGACGTTCTCCTCGGCCAGGGCACGGGCCTCCTGGGCCAGCTCGGCGGCCCGCAGGGCCTCCGCGGCCGCCGCGGGGCCCGTCACGCGGGCCAGCCGCCGCTCCGCCTCCGCCAGCCGCGTCCGTGCCCCGCACCCGATCGCGCCCCGGTGCGTGCCGATGTAGTCGCGGGCCGCCGCCACCTCGGCGCGGGCGACGAGCACCGCGCGCGCCGGGCCGGCCGGCAGGTTCGTCGTGGTGAGGCCGTGCGTGTGGCGCAGCACGGCGGAGGTGAGGGTGCGGGCCTGGGAGAGGGCGGCCTCGGCGGCCCGCAGGGAGACCGCGGCGTGGTCGGTGTCGCCCGTGGTGATCGCGGCGTGGGCCTCGGCGAGGGCGGTGTCGGCGAAGGCCAGGCGGTCCCGGGCCTCGCCAGGGTGGGCGGCGACGGGGGCGAGGACGTCGTCCGGCCGGTAGGGGGCGAGGGCGGCCAGGACCGCCTCGGCGGTGGCGACGCGCGGGGCGATGGTGCGGGCCATCGCCTCGGCCTGGGCGAGGATCAGGGCGCCGTTGGCCTTGAGGTCGCGCAGCCGGTCGAAGGCCGCCGACTCCGCGTCGAGGCGCCGGTTGGCGCTGGTGCAGCGCGAGCAGATCTCGTCCAGCATGTGCCGGCGTATGTCCTGGTCCATGAAGGGCGCGTCGTCCAGCCGCTGCCGCAGCCGGAACGCGTCGGCCAGCTCTCCCCGGGCCCAGTCCACGGCTTCCGCGAAGGGACGGGTGGCCGCCTCGCCCAGCTGGGCCGTCGCGAAGACCAGCTCCTCCGCGCTGGTGCGGACCGCGTCGTCGGTGCAGACGAGGTTGACCGCCGCCTCCGCGGCCAGTTCCGGCAACGGGGTGAGGGGCTGGACCATCCGGGTGAGCCCGGGCCGCGTGGTGGCGGCGAGGACGGGGTGGTCCCGTGCCGCGGCCCGGCGCCGCCGGGCGGCCCGCGCGCGCCGCGACCGCCGGGAACAGGCGTACAGCCCCGTCAGGCACAGGACGAGGCCCCCGGCGATCGGCACCCAGACGCCCTGCTCGCCGGGGACGAGACCGTCACCGCCGGGGTCGGCGGCGCCGGGACGGATGACGGGCGGGCGGACCGGCTCGCCCTGCAGGACGGCCCGGTAGCCGTCGGCGGCGCCGACGGCCGCGCCGGCCCAGTCGTGCTCGGCGAGGGCGGGCTCGATGGCGGTGGTGGCGACCTCCTTGAGCTGGGCCTTGCGGAAGCCGGAGTCCTTGTCGGCGGAGACGGCGTACTGGCGCGCATGGGTGGCGATGGCCAGCAGTACGGCGCGGGGGCCGAGTCCGTTGCGGTCGGCGGTGGCGTCCGCCCAGCCGCGCCCGGGGCGGCCGGAGAAGTCCCGGACGTAGGTGACGTAGAGCTGGATGTGCTGGGAGGCGTGCAGGCGCTCCAGCGCGGCCTCGACCTGCCCGCGGCGGCGGCCGAGGGCGCCGACGGTGTCGGTGATCCGGCCGGAGGCTTCCAGGTCGAGGGGCGTGTCGGCGCGCGCGGCGGGCGCGGTGGGAAGCAGGAAGGCGCACAGCGCGAGGAGGGCGCTGATCATGGCCCAGCTGGGCGCCCTCGGCCCCCACCACCAGGAAAGCCGCGTCACATTTTGGAGAGTATGACCGGATTGGCCGATCCGCTACCGGGAGGGAGGGGGGTTCTACGCAGCGTGTTCACGCCCGTTTCCGCAGCCCCGGACGGCACGCTCGGGCGGTCTCCGCGCCCCGGGGGCGCAGCACCCCCGGGGCCGCGCACCACCCCGCGCTACGTGCCCTGCCGACGGCGGATCTTGTTGCCGAGCCAGACCAGCGGGTCGTACGAACGGTCGACCACCCGCTCCTTGAGCGGGATCAGCGCATTGTCCGTGATCTTGATGTGTTCGGGGCAGACCTCCGAGCAGCACTTGGTGATGTTGCAGTACCCCAGTCCGTGGTCCTCGCGGGCCCCGCGGCGGCGGTCGACGCCGGCCTCGTCGGCCGCGTCCAGCGGGTGCATGTCCAGCTCGGCCACCCGCATCAGGAAGCGCGGCCCGGCGAAGGCCCCCTTGTTCTCCTCGTGGTCGCGCACCACGTGGCAGGTGTCCTGGCACAGGAAGCACTCGATGCACTTGCGGAACTCCTGGATGCGGCCGACGTCCTCCTGCTGCATCCGGTACTGCCCCGGCCCCAGCTCGGCCGGCGGCACGAACGCCGGCACCTCGCGCGCCTTGGCGTAGTTGTACGACACGTCCGTCACCAGGTCCCGCACCACCGGGAAGGCCCGCATCGGGGTGACCGTGATGGTCTCCGCCGGGTCGAAGACCGACATCCGCGTCATGCACATCAGCCGCGGCCGCCCGTTGATCTCGGCGCTGCACGAGCCGCACTTGCCCGCCTTGCAGTTCCAGCGCACCGCCAGATCGGGCGCGGCGGTCGCCTGCAGGCGGTGGATGATGTCGAGGACGACCTCGCCCTCGTTGACGGCCACCTCGAAGTCGGCGAGGCCGCCGCCGTCCGCATCACCCCGCCACACCTTGAAGCGGGCCTGATAACTCATGACGTGAGCTCCTCGTCGGTCAGGTACTTCGTCAGCTCTTCCTTCTCGAAGAGCGCCAGCAGGTCCGGCCGGATCGGCGGCGTCTCGCACCGCTCCAGGCGCACCAGCCCCAGCGCCGAGTCGGTCACGGCCTGCTGCGCGGACTCGTCGGCCAGCCGGCAGACCAGGTTCACGCGCCGCCACCGCCGGTCCATGCCCGGGTGGTCGTCGCGGGTGTGCCCGCCCCGGCTCTCCGTGCGCTCCAGGGCCGCCCGCGCCACGCACTCGCTGACCAGCAGCATGTTGCGCAGGTCCAGGGCCAGGTGCCAGCCGGGGTTGAACTGCCGGTGGCCCTCCACCCCGGCCCGCCGGGCCCGGGCGCGCAGCCCGGCGAGGCGGTGCAGCGCCTCCTCCATCTCCGGGGCCCGCCGGATGATGCCCACCAGGTCCCCCATCGCCTGCTGCAGCTCCTGGTGGAGGGTGTACGGGTTCTCGGGCGCCCCCTCCGCCTCGCCCGGGGCGCCGCCCTCCGCGCCGAACGGGCGCAGCGCCTCCGCCTCGGCCAGCTCGACGTCGGCGTCCGCGACGGCCGGGGCGGCGCCGGTGGCGAAGCCGGCCGCGTAGCGGGCCGCGTGCAGTCCCGCGCGGCGGCCGAAGACCAGCAGGTCGGACAGGGAGTTGCCGCCGAGCCGGTTGGAGCCGTGCATGCCGCCCGCGACCTCGCCGGCCGCGAAGAGGCCGGGCACCCCGGCCGCGGCGGCGGTGTCGGGGTCGACCTCGACACCGCCCATCACGTAGTGGCAGGTCGGGCCGACCTCCATCGGCTCGGCCGTGATGTCCACGTCCGCCAGCTCCTTGAACTGGTGGTGCATGGACGGCAGCTTCCGCTTGATCGCCTCGGCCGGCATCCGGGTCGAGACGTCCAGGAACACCCCGCCGTGCGGGGAGCCCCGCCCGGCCTTGACCTCGGCGTTGATGGCGCGGGCCACCTCGTCGCGGGGGAGCAGCTCGGGCGGTCTGCGGTTGTGGTCGGGGTCGGTGTACCAGCGGTCGCCCTCGTCCTCGGACTCGGCGTACTTCTCCTTGAAGACGTCCGGGACGTAGTCGAACATGAACCGCTTGCCCTCGCTGTTGCGCAGCACCCCGCCGTCGCCGCGCACCGACTCGGTGACGAGGATGCCCTTCACCGAGGGCGGCCAGACCATGCCCGTCGGATGGAACTGCACGAACTCCATGTTCACCAGGCGGGCCCCGGCCAGCAGCGCCAGCGCGTGCCCGTCGCCGGTGTACTCCCAGGAGTTCGACGTCACCTTGAAGGACTTGCCGATGCCGCCGGTGGCCAGCACCACGGCCGGGGCCTCGATGACGAAGAAGCGGCCCGACTCGCGCTCGTAGCCGAAGACGCCGCTCACGCGCTTGCCGTCGTCCTTCAGCACGCGCGTGACCGTGCACTCCTGAAAGACCTTCAGCCGGGACTCGTAGTCGCCGTACTCCCGGTGGTCCTCCTGCTGCAGTGAGACGATCTTCTGCTGCAGGGTGCGGATCAGCTCCAGGCCCGTGCGGTCGCCCACGTGCGCCAGTCGGGGGTACTCGTGGCCGCCGAAGTTGCGCTGGGAGATGCGGCCGTCGGGCGTGCGGTCGAAGACCGCGCCCCAGGTCTCCAGTTCCCAGACCCGGTCCGGGGCCTCCTGTGCGTGCAGCTCGGCCATCCGCCAGTTGTTGAGGAACTTGCCGCCGCGCATGGTGTCGCGGAAGTGCACCTGCCAGTTGTCGTTGTGGTTGACGTTGCCCATGGAGGCGGCGATGCCGCCCTCCGCCATCACCGTATGGGCCTTGCCGAACAGCGACTTGCAGATGACCGCGCAGCGCAGTCCCTGTTCGCGCGCCTCGATGGCGGCACGCAGCCCGGCGCCCCCGGCGCCCACCACGACCACGTCCCAGGACTGCCGGTCCACCCGTGTCATTCGAAAGGGTCCCTCTCCTAGAAGAAGCGCGGATCGTCGAAGGCGCCGCTGGCGACCAGGTACACGTACAGGTCGGCCACCGCGACGCTCACCAGCGAGGCCCACGCCAGCTGCATGTGGCGGGCGTTGAGCGCGCTGACCCAGCCCCACATGCGGTACCGCACGGGGTGCTTGGAGAAGTTCCGCAGCCGGCCGCCCACGATGTGCCGGCAGGAGTGGCAGGAGAGGGTGTACGCCCAGATCAGCGCGATGTTGGCGAGCAGGACGAGGGTGCCCAGCCCCATGTGGCCCCAGGCGCCGTCCGCGTCGCGGAAGCCCAGGACGGCGTCGTAGGTGAGGATGCCCGCCACGAGCACCGCGAAGTAGAAGAAGTAGCGGTGGACGTTCTGCAGGACCAGCGGGAAGCGGGTCTCGCCGGTGTACGTCGCGTGCGGCTCCGGGACCGCGCAGGCCGGGGGTGAGGCCCAGAAGCCCCGGTAGTACGCCTTGCGGTAGTAGTAGCAGGTCAGCCGGAAGCCCAGCGGGAAGATCAGGATCAGCAGCGCGGGCGACAGGCGCCACCACGAGCCGACCAGCTCCCAGTCCGCGCCGCCGTTCATGTCGACGCAGTTCGCCGCGAGGCAGGGTGAGTAGAACGGCGAGACGTAGGGCGCCGCGTAGTAGGCGTCACCGGCGAACGCGCGCCAGGTGGAGTAGGCGATGAACGCCAGCAGCCCGGCGGCGGTCGCGGCCGGCGTGAGCCACCAGCGGTCGCGGCGCAGGTGGCGGGCGGGAATCGCGGCGCGCGAGGCGTGGTGGACGCCGCGGGCGGGCTGGTCGTCCGCGGCGGCGGAGACTTCGGGATCGGTACCAGTGGCCAAGGGGGGCTCCGGAAAGGAGGGGGACGGTGGGGCCGGCCGCGGCCGGGGCGCGGATCAGGGCACGAGCCCGTGCTGGGAGCCGAGCCCCTCCTCCTCGGCGCCCGCCCACAGCGAGGCGTCGTAGGGGGTGTCGGGCACGGGCACCATCTGCGTCAGGCCGGGCCGGCCGGCGTGCGGGGGCTCCGCGGGGGCGCCGGCCCGCAGCAGGGCGAGGCTCTCGCGCAGGTGCCCGGCGTCGGTGCGCAGCCGCCGCACGTCCAGCGCACCCTTGCCCAGGTGCTTCTCCAGCCGTCCGATCGCGCGGTCCAGGTCGTCGAGGCACCGCTGAACAGCAGTCAGTTCTTCTTTGACGGACATGATGTGGCCTTCCGCGTCGGGGGTTGCGGGTGGCGCCCGGTCATGCGACTGAGAGTGTCGCGCGTCACACCCCTCCAGGGGAAGATAGCCGCCCCGATCGCGGCTTCGCGGGAGCGCATTCGCTGCGACCCCCTTTGGCCGTCCCCGCGTTCGCCCAGGTGGGTGGCGTGCGGGCGACGGACGACGTGTCGGCGCCCCGCCGCGCGGGGCGTCGCTTTCAGTTGACGCCGTCTGTGCACGATCTTGGACCGGACCGGCGGAGGTAGCCCCATGTCGTCCCAGCACACGCGGTCCCGTACGCGCCTCCGTTCCGCCGTCCTGCTCGCCGCGGGCCTGCTCCTGCCGCTGCCGCTCCTCACCGGATGCGGCGCCGGCGACGACGAGGCCGAAGGCCCCGCCGCCCCCCGGGACATCGCGGCGGTCCCGCGTTCCAAGGTCGCCGACAGGGGCACCCTGACCTGGGCCGTCAACGCGCTGCCCGCCACCTACAACACCTTCCAGGCCGACGCGGACCAGGCGTCCCAGCGGGTCGCCGGCGCCGTGCTGCCCGCCCTCTTCACGCTCGACGGCCGCGGCCGGCCGCAGCGCAACCCCGACTACCTGGCCTCGGCCTCCGTCACCCAGCGCGAACCGCGCCAGGTCGTGGTCTACAAGCTCAACCCCAAGGCCGTGTGGAGCAACGGCGCCGCCATCACCTCCGCCGACTTCGAGGCCCAGTGGAAGGCGCTGCGCGGCAAGGACAGCGCGTACTGGACGGCCCGCAACGCCGGCTACGACCGGATCGACCGGGTCGAACGCGGTGCGAACGACCAGGAGGTCAAGGTCACCTTCGCCAAGAACTGCACCGACTGGCCCGCGCTCTTCACCCCGCTCTACCCCCGGTCGGTGATGGGCAGCGGCAGCGCGTTCAACGACTCGGCGCGCAAGGAGCTCAAGCTCGCCGCCGGGCCCTTCGCGGTGGGCGGGCGCGACGCCAAGCAGGGCACGCTCACGCTCGTGCGCAACCCCCGGTGGTGGGGCGACCGGGCCAAGCTCGACCGGCTCGTGCTGCGGGCCGTACCGCCGGAGCAGCGCGTCGCGGCACTGGCGAGCGGGAAGGTCGACATCGCCGAGATCACCCCGGGCGCCGCGGAGCGCATCACGAAGGCGAACACCCCGTCGAAGAAGGACCGGTCCGACAAGGGCCGCCCGGGCATCATCGCCCCGGCCGGCGCGAGCCCCGGTGCGAGCCCCGGTGCGGCCCGCGCGGAGGGGCGGCCCGACCAGGGCCGGGTGGACGGCGCGAACAAGCCCGCCGCCGCCGATGTGACGGCCCTGCGCGGCCTGGTCGTCCGCCGCTCCCTGGAGCCCGCGTACACCCAGCTCGCCCTCAACGGCGCCTCCGGCCCGCTCGCCGACGAGCGCGTCCGGCGGGCCATCGCCCGGGCCGTCGACCGCAAGGCCATCGCCGAGTACGTCCTGGCGCCCCTGGGGCTGCCCGCCCAGCCGCTCGGCAGCCACGTCCTGGTGGCCGGCCAGCAGGGGTACGAGGACACCAGCAGCGCGATCGGCTCCGTGGACCCCAAGGCGGCCCAGGCCCTGCTGGCGGACGCCGGCTGGAAGGCGGGCCACGGCGCGGGGCCCCAGAAGAAGGCGGCGGGCACCGCACCCGTGATCACCTCCGGCGTCCGGGCGGGAGGCCGGCCGGCCGATGACGACGACCCGGACGGGACCGGCCCCGACGACGACCCGGACGGGCTGGACGGGCTGGGCGACGGGCCGGCCGGCGGGCCGGGCATCGACGGCAAGGGCACCCTCGACACCGGCGACAAGGCCGGCGCCTCCCCGGCCCGCTACAAGGACGGCAAGAAGCTCACCCTCCGCTTCGTCCTGCCGAAGGGGGCCGGGGCCGAGCCGCTGCGGGCGGTGGGCGAGCGCATCGCCCGCCAGCTCGACGCCATCGGGGTGCGCACGGAGGTCATCAAGGTCGACGACGCCTCCTTCTTCAAGGACCACATCGCCTCCGGCGACTTCGACCTGGCCCTCTACGGCTGGCCCACCGGCGCCTTCCCGGCCACCGACGCCCGGCCGATCTTCGCCAAGCCGCAGCCGGCGCCGGACGGCTCGCTGATCGTCGAGCAGAACTACACCCGGGTCGGCACCGACCAGATCGACCGGCTCTTCGACCAGGCGTCGACGGAGCTCGACGCGGACGCCGCGCACGACCTGATGGCCCGGGCGGACGCCCGCATCTGGGCCGCGGCGGGATCGATCCCGCTGTACCAGCGGCCCGAACTGGTCGGGACGCGCAGGACGGTCGTGAACGCCGGAGCCTTCGGTCTCGCCAGCCCGCGCTACCAGGACATCGGCTACCGGCGCTGACCGCTTCCCCTACCCTCCCGTCCGCGTCGCCGGGCGGGCCGATCGCACCGGCCCGTCCATCGATTGCGGACGAAAGCCGCAGGTCAGAGGGGCCCGGACCGGCCTGAGGCGGCCGAATGCGGCAGCGCCCCGTACCATGGAAGAGGCCGCGGCGTGTTCTGCCCGGCAGGGCGCGCGTGCCGGACCGTACGCGCCGCCATCCACGATTCCGGGAGAAGCGCCGCCAGTATGCCCACGCGCCACGACATTCGTAACGTCGCCATCGTCGCCCACGTCGACCACGGCAAGACGACCATCGTCGACGCCATGCTCAAGCAGGCCGGCGCCTTCGCCGCCCACCAGCTCGACTCCGTCGACGACCGCGTCATGGACTCGAACGACCTGGAGCGTGAGAAGGGCATCACGATCCTCGCCAAGAACACGGCGGTGAAGTACCACCCCAAGGACGGCGGCGAGCCGATCACGATCAACATCATCGACACCCCCGGCCACGCCGACTTCGGTGGCGAGGTCGAGCGCGGTCTGTCGATGGTCGACGCGGTCGTGCTGCTGGTGGACGCCTCCGAGGGCCCGCTGCCGCAGACCCGCTTCGTGCTCCGCAAGGCGCTCCAGCAGCGGAAGCCGGTCATCCTCTGCATCAACAAGACGGACCGCCCGGACTCCCGCATCGACGAGGTCGTCAACGAGACCTACGACCTCTTCCTGGACCTGGACGCCGACGAGGACCAGATCGAGTTCCCGATCGTCTACGCCTGCGGCCGTGACGGCATCGCCTCGCTGACCAAGCCGGAGGACGGCACCGTCCCCGCGGACAGCACCAACCTGGAGCCGTTCTTCTCCACGATCCTGGAGCACGTCCCGGCCCCGGCCTACGAGGAGGACGCGCCGCTCCAGGCCCACGTCACCAACCTCGACGCCGACAACTTCCTCGGCCGCATCGCGCTGCTCCGCGTCGAGCAGGGCGAGCTGCGCAAGGGCCAGACCGTCGCGTGGATCAAGCGTGACGGCACGATCTCCAACGTCCGCATCACCGAGCTGATGATGACCGAGGCGCTCACCCGCAAGCCCGCCGAGGTCGCCGGCCCCGGTGACATCTGCGCGGTCGCCGGTATCCCGGACATCATGATCGGTGAGACCCTGGCCGACCCGGAGAACCCGGTCGCCCTCCCGCTGATCACGGTCGACGAGCCCGCGATCTCCATGACCATCGGCACCAACACCTCGCCGCTGGTCGGCCGTGGCGGCACGGGCAAGGGCGCGGACGCCAAGTCCGCCGTCAAGGACCGCAAGGTCACCGCCCGCCAGGTCAAGGACCGTCTGGACCGCGAGCTCATCGGTAACGTCTCGCTGCGCGTCCTGGACACCGAGCGCCCCGACGCCTGGGAGGTGCAGGGCCGCGGTGAGCTGGCGCTGGCCATCCTGGTCGAGCAGATGCGCCGCGAGGGCTTCGAGATGACCATCGGCAAGCCCCAGGTCGTCACCAAGGAGGTCGACGGCAAGGTCCACGAGCCCGTCGAGCGCCTCACGGTCGACGTGCCCGAGGAGCACATGGGCGCCGTCACCCAGCTCATGGGCACCCGCAAGGGCCGCATGGACAACATGTCCAACCACGGCTCCGGCTGGGTCCGTATGGAGTTCGTCGTCCCGTCCCGCGGCCTGATCGGCTTCCGCACGGAGTTCCTGACGAACACCCGCGGCACCGGCATCGCCCACTCCATCCACGAGGGCCACGAGCCGTGGTTCGGCGAGCTGAAGACCCGCAACAACGGCTCGCTGGTCGCCGACCGCGCCGGTGCCGTCACCGCCTTCGCGATGACGAACCTCCAGGAGCGCGGCGTGCTCTTCACCGACCCGGGCACCGAGGTGTACGAGGGCATGATCGTCGGCGAGAACTCGCGCGCCGACGACATGGACGTCAACATCACCAAGGAGAAGAAGCTCACCAACATGCGCTCCTCCTCCGCCGACTCCTTCGAGGCGATCGTCCCGCCGCGCAAGCTGTCGCTGGAGCAGTCCCTGGAGTTCTGCCGCGACGACGAGTGCGTCGAGGTGACCCCGGAGGCGGTCCGCATCCGCAAGGTCGTCCTGGACCAGAAGGAGCGCGGCCGCACGGCTTCCCGCGCCAAGCGCTGACGCCCACCGCACCACGGACGACGGCCCGTCGCCCCCGCCACCACGGCGGGGACGGCGGGCCGTCGCCGTTCCCGGATCACCCCACCGATCACCTCACTGATCGTCCCGCCTGAGCGGAACTTGACCTTCCAGTTGTGTCCGTTCCCGGCGGGCCGTCCGGAAGCCGGTCCGGTGAATCCGGATGTTGTGTTAACAGTCCGTTTCGCGTGTGTCTGTCTCTGATCGCTTTGTCCGCATTTTGGGCCTGTGTCGGTGATCGATGTGACCAAAGCGAGACCCTTTAAGTGTGGTTTACAGGACGGACGTACTTAATAGTTGGCTTCACTGAGCTCGGGTCAATGGGTCACGCGCTGTGGGGAGCGCCGACTCACGAGCACACTGAAGGTGCCGGTTCCGTCTCCGCTGTCAGGGGTGTCAGCGTGGGGCCGGTGCCTCTCTTGTAGTGATTTGTGGACTCTTGAGGAGGCATACCCATGCGCGGTGCCAAGAGCGCAAAGTGGGTCGTTGGCGCCATCGTTGTTGCGATGGCCGCGACCGCTTGCAACGGCGGCGGAGACAGCAAGAGCAGTTCCGGTTCCGGCGGCAAGCCCGAGGGCTACGTGTCGGTCGACGTCGGTGAGCCGCAGAACCCGCTCTACCCGACGGACACCAACGAGACGCTGGGCCACTACGTCATCACCGCCCTCTACTCGCCGCTCGTGAAGTTCGACGACAAGGGCAAGATTCTCAACGTCGCCGCCGAGTCCATCACCACCGAGGACTCCAAGACGTGGACGATCAAGCTCAAGTCGGGCTGGACGTTCCACAACGGTGAGAAGGTCACCGCCCAGTCGTATGTCGACGCCTGGAACTGGGGCGCCAACATCAAGAACAACCAGAAGAACAGCCTCTGGTTCAACGACATCAAGGGTTACGAGGACGTCCACCCCGAGAAGGGTGACCCCAAGTCCGACAAGATGTCGGGTCTGACGGCCAAGGACGAGCTGACCCTGAGCGTCGAGCTCAAGAACCCGGTCCCGTACTTCCAGTACAAGCTCGGCTACGTCCCCTTCATGCCGCAGCCGCAGGCGTTCTTCAAGGACCCGAAGGGCTTCGGCCAGAAGCCGGTCGGCCAGGGCCCCTACAAGTTCGAGAAGTGGGACCACAAGAAGCTCATCCAGGTCGCCGCCTACGACGGCTACAAGGGTGACGACAAGCCCAAGAACAAGGGCGTGCAGTTCAAGCAGTACTCCACGGTCGAGGCCGCCTACCAGGAGCTCATGTCGGGCAACCTGGACCTGATCCGCCAGATCGGCCCCAAGGACCTGCCCAAGTACAAGTCCGACCTGGGCGACCGGGCGATCGACAAGCCGTACGCGGCCGTCCAGTCCATCGTCCCGGCCTTCTACAGCGAGCCCTTCAAGGGCGTCGACCCGAAGGTCATCCAGGGCCTGTCGATGGCGATCGACCGCGCGACCATCACCAAGACGGTCCTCAACGGCACCCGCACGCCGGCCACCAGCTTCACCCCGCCCGGTGTCGAGGGCAACCAGAACGACCTGGGCGTCGACGTCTTCAAGTTCGACCCGGCGAAGGCCAAGGACCTCATCAAGGAGGGCGGCGGCGTTCCGGGCAACAAGATCTGGATCCAGTTCAACGGCGACGGCGGCCACAAGGAATGGGTCACGGCCGTCTGCGAGAACATCCGCCAGAACACCGGCGTCGAGTGCCTCGCCGACCCCAAGCCGGACTTCCAGGCCGACCTCGACCTGCGTGACCAGAACAAGGTCAAGGCCATGTACCGCGGTGGCTGGGTCGCCGACTACCCGCTGAACGTCAACTTCATGCGCGAGCTCTACAAGACCGGCGCCGAGGCCAACAGCGGCCGCTTCTCCGACAAGGGCATCGACGAGCTCATGGAGAAGGGCGACAACGCCAAGACCCTGGAGGAGTCGGTCAAGCTGTACCAGGAGGCCGAGAAGGCCATGGTGCAGAAGATGCCCTCCATCCCGCTGTGGAACTACCGGATCAACGGTGGCCACTCCAAGACGACCGACAACGTCGTGGTCGACTACCGCGGTGACTACGTCATGACCGAAGTCACCCCCAAGTAGTCCGTCGCGGAGTCATCCCGCATCCGGTTCCCCCGCATCCCCCGCAATCCGGTACGGGGCGGGAAGGTACCGGGGACCGCTCCCGCAGTGCTCGCACGCACTGCGCGAGCGGTCCCCGGTGCCGTCGTATCCACATGGAGGCACCATGGGGCGCTATGTCGCGCGGCGACTGCTCCAGATGATCCCGGTCTTCATCGGGTCAACCTTGCTGATCTTCCTCATGATGTACGCCCTGCCCGGTGACCCCGTGCGGGCCATGTGGGGAGAACAGGCCATCGACGAGGCGCAGATCGCCTCGATCAAGCACGATCTCGGGCTCGACCTGCCGCTGTGGCAGCAGTACTGGAACTACGTCAGCGGACTGTTCCAGGGCGACTTCGGCACCCAGATCGCCAGCCAGCGGCCGGTCGCCGACGTCATCGCCGACGCGATTCCGGTGACCCTCCGACTGGCGCTGTTCGCCTTCGTCTTCACCGTCGTCGTCGGCATCAGCCTCGGCGTCCTGGCCGGCCTGAAGGCCGACCGCTGGCTGGACAAGGGCGTGCTGTTCTTCACCCTGCTGCTGGTCTCGGTGCCGTCCTTCGTGCTCGGCTACCTCTTCCAGTTCATCTTCGCGATGAAGCTGGGCTGGCTGACCCCGACGGTCCAGAACTCCGAGGACTTCGGGCAGTTGTTCATGCCCGCCATCGTGCTCGGCTCGCTGTCCCTGGCGTACGTCACCCGGCTGACGCGCACGTCCATCGCGGAGAACAAGCGCGCCGACTACATCCGCACGGCCGTCGCCAAGGGCCTGCCGCGCCGCCGCGTCGTCGGCATCCACCTGCTGCGCAACTCGATGATCCCCGTGGTCACCTTCCTCGGCACCGACCTGGGCGCCCTGCTGGGCGGCGCGGTCGTCACCGAGGGCATCTTCAACGTCCAGGGCATCGGCCGCGAGATCTACGAGGCCCTCAACCGACACGAGGGTTCGACCGTCGTCGGCATCGTCACGTTGCTCGTCATCGTCTATCTCTGCGCCAGCCTGATCGTCGACCTGCTTTACGCGGTCCTGGACCCGAGGATCCGTTATGCCTGAGGCAACCGAGGGCGCCGTCGTGGCCGGAGCCGCCACCGAGACGACCCCGAGCCCCACGACAACCGCGGGCGGCGCCGGCGGAAGCGGCGGTTCTGTCGGCAAGCCGCGCAGCCTGTGGAGCGACGCCTGGGGCGACCTGCGCCGCAACCCGCTGTTCGTGGCCTCCGCGGTCCTCATCCTGCTGCTGCTGACGATGAGCTGCTTCCCGAGCCTGTTCACCAGCGCCTCGCCGCGCAACGGCGACCTGACCGGGGCCTTCCTCAAGGAGCCCGAGTACGGCAAGGTCTTCTCGCCCGAGTGGCTCGGCTACGACGGCCAGGGCCGCAGCATCTGGGCGCGCCTGGTCTACGGCGCCCGCGCCTCCGTGATCGTCGGCGTCGTCGTCACCGGCACCGTCACCCTCTTCGGCGGCCTCGTCGGCATGCTCGCCGGCTACTTCGGCGGCTGGGCCGACAGCCTGCTCTCCCGCCTGACCGACGTCTTCGCGGGCATCCCGTTCCTGCTGGGCGCCATGGTCGTCCTCACCTCGTTCGAGGTGCGCACGGTCTGGGTGGTCTCCGCCGCCCTCGCCGTCCTCGGCTGGACCCAGATCGCCCGCGTCATGCGCGGCTCGGTGATCTCCATCAAGCAGCAGGACTACGTGATGGCCGCCAAGGCGCTCGGCGCCGGCACCGGCCGCATCCTGCTGCGCCACATTCTGCCGAACGCCGTCGCGCCGGTGATCATCGTCGCGACGACCGCGCTCGGCGGCTACATCGCCGCCGAGGCCACGCTGTCGTACCTCGGCATCGGCCTGGCCGACCCGGCGATCTCCTGGGGCATCGACGTCTCGGCCGGCAAGGACCAGCTGCGCAACGCGCCGCACGTCCTGCTCTACCCGGCGCTGATGGTCTCGATCACCGTGCTGGCCTTCATCATGCTCGGCGATGCGGTGCGCAACGCCCTCGACCCCAAGCTGCGCTGAGGGAGGCGTACGTGACCACCATCGAGAAGACCGCGCAGGTCCCCGAGCCCCGCAAGGCCGGCGACAAGGGCACCCCGCTGCTCGAAGTCCGTGACCTGCACGTGGAGTTCCACACCCGCGACGGCGTCGCCAAGGCCGTCAACGGCGTCAACTACACGGTCAACGCGGGCGAGACGCTCGCCGTGCTCGGCGAGTCCGGCTCCGGCAAGTCCGTCACCGCCCAGGCCGTCATGGGCATCCTCGACATGCCGCCGGGGAAGATCCCGCAGGGCGAGATCCTCTTCCGCGGCCAGGACATGCTGAAGATGTCCGCCGAGGAGCGCCGGAAGATCCGCGGCAGCAAGATCGCGATGATCTTCCAGGACGCGCTGTCCTCCCTGAACCCGGTCCTGACCGTCGGCTACCAGCTCGGCGAGATGTTCCGCGTGCACCAGGGCATGTCCAAGAAGGACGCCAAGGCCAAGGCCGTCGAGCTGATGGACCGGGTCCGCATCCCGGCCGCCAAGCAGCGCGTGAGCGACTACCCGCACCAGTTCTCGGGCGGCATGCGCCAGCGCATCATGATCGCCATGGCGCTGGCCCTGGAGCCGGACCTGATCATCGCCGACGAGCCGACGACGGCCCTGGACGTGACCGTCCAGGCGCAGGTCATGGACCTGCTCGCCGAGCTCCAGCGCGAGCTCAACATGGGTCTGATCCTCATCACCCACGACCTCGGCGTCGTCGCGGACGTCGCCGACAAGATCGCGGTGATGTACGCGGGCCGCATCGTGGAGACCGCACCCGTCCACGAGCTGTACAAGCGCCCGGCCCATCCCTACACCCGGGGCCTGCTGGACTCGATCCCGCGCCTGGACCAGAAGGGCCAGGAGCTCTACGCGATCAAGGGCCTGCCGCCCAACCTGCTGCGCATTCCGGCCGGCTGCGCCTTCAACCCGCGCTGCCCCAAGGCGCAGGACATCTGCCGCACGGACACCCCCGCCCTGCAGCGGGTGACCGAGCGGGACGGTGCGGAGCTCGACGGCCGCGGCAGCGCGTGCCACTTCTGGAAGGAGACGATCCATGGCTGAGACCGGCAAGAAGGACGAGGCCATGGCCGAGGCGACGCCCAACGTCACCGAGGTGGAGATCAGCGACGCCAGCACGACCGCCGAGGTCGAGGCCGTCCTCGACGCCCCGGTCGAGCGCGGCGAGCCGATCCTGCAGGTCCGCAACCTCGTCAAGCACTTCCCGCTGACGCAGGGCATCCTCTTCAAGAAGCAGATCGGCGCGGTCAAGGCCGTCGACGGCGTCTCCTTCGACCTCTACCAGGGCGAGACGCTGGGCATCGTCGGCGAGTCCGGCTGTGGCAAGTCCACGGTCGCCAAGCTGCTGATGACCCTGGAGACGGCCACCTCGGGCGAGGTCTTCTACAAGGGCCAGGACATCACCAAGCTGTCCGGGCGCGCCCTGAAGGCCGTGCGCCGCAACATCCAGATGGTGTTCCAGGACCCGTACACCTCGCTGAACCCGCGCATGACGGTCGGCGACATCATCGGCGAGCCCTTCGAGATCCACCCCGAGGTGGCCCCGAAGGGCGACCGGCGGCGCAAGGTCCAGGAACTGCTGGACGTCGTGGGCCTCAACCCGGAGTACATCAACCGCTATCCGCACCAGTTCTCCGGCGGTCAGCGCCAGCGCATCGGCATCGCGCGCGGCCTGGCGCTCAACCCGGAGATCATCATCTGCGACGAGCCGGTGTCGGCGCTGGACGTCTCGGTGCAGGCGCAGGTCGTCAACCTGATGGAGAAGCTGCAGGACGAGTTCAACCTCTCCTACATCTTCATCGCGCACGACCTGTCGATCGTGCGGCACATCTCCGACCGCGTCGGCGTGATGTACCTCGGCAAGATGGCCGAGATCGGCACGGACGTGCAGATCTACGACCACCCGACGCACCCGTACACGCAGGCGCTGCTGTCGGCCGTCCCCGTCCCGGACCCCGACGCGCGCGAGGGCCGCGAGCGGATCATCCTCACCGGCGACGTCCCGTCCCCGGCCAACCCGCCGTCCGGCTGCCGCTTCCGCACCCGCTGCTGGAAGGCGGAGGACAAGTGCGCGGAGGAGGTGCCGCTGCTGGCGGTGCCGGAGGTGTTCGCCGGCAAGAAGACGCCGGCGGCGCACGAGTCGGCGTGCCACTTCGCGGAGGAGAAGCAGGTGGTGGGCGCGGCGTAGGCAGCGCTCGTCCCGTACCGGACAGCGGGGGCTTCCCGCCGGCAACGGCCGGCGGGAAGCCCCCGTTTTCCGTGCGCGGGACGGACCGGGGTAGGTTCTGGATCATGAAGTCCGGCCTGTCCCGCCCCCGCACCCGCCTCCTCTTCGTCACCGACCTGGCCTACGAGGCCAAGGGGCGGCGCTACTGCGACGAGGACATCTTCCTGACGTCGCGGCTGCGCGAGGACTTCGACGTGGCCGTGTGCCACCCGCTGGATGCGGCGGGACTGCTGGAGACGGGCGCGTTCGCGGCGGTTGTGATCCGCAACAGCGGCCCCGTGCTGCACTACGCGGCCGCGTACGAGGACTTCCGCACCCGGGCGGCGCGGGCGGGCGTCCCGGTCTACAACCAGCTGACCGGCAAGGCCGACATGGCCGGCAAGCAGTACCTCCTCGATCTCAGCGCCGCGGGCTACCCGGTGATCCCGACCATCGACCGCCCGCAGGACGCCTCCCGGCTGCCGGAAGTCGCCGAGTACGTCGCCAAGCCGAAGGCGGGCGCGGACTCGATCGGCCTGCGGTTCATGGAGCGGCCGGAGCTGGACGGGCTGGGGGAGCGGGAGTGGGCGGCGGGCGTGCTCGTCCAGCCCCGCATCCACTTCCGCTACGAGGTCTCGTTCTACTTCATCGACGACACCTTTCAGTACGCGCTCTACGCCCCGGACCCGGAGCGGCGCTGGAAGCTGGAGCGCTACGAGCCGACGGCCGCGGACCTGGCCTTCGCGCAGCGCTTCATCGACTGGAACGCCATCGAACACGGCATCCAGCGCGTGGACGCCTGCCGCACGCCGGAGGGCGAGCTGCTGCTCGTGGAGCTGGAGGACCTCAACCCGTACCTGTCCCTGGACCTGCTGGATGCGGACATGCGCGAGGCGTTCGTGACGAACCTGAAGGCGTCCCTGCGGGCCCTGACGGAGGCGCCGGGGGCGCCGGAGGCGTCGGCGTCAGCTCAGTAGAACGTCCGCCCGCCGGTCCCCGAGGAGACCGACCACACCTCGGTGATGCGCCCGCCGCGGAACTGAAGTATGTCGGTCCCGCTTCGGGAGACGACGTGCCCGTCACCGTCGGTGAAGCTCGCACGATAAGGCCGCGCCACTACCCCGTGCGGCGCCGCCCCGTCGTGACCCTCCGTGTCGACGACGGCGGGCCCCTCGGCGACGAACCGCAACCCGGGCCGCTGCCGGTGCCACCCCGCGATGACGTCCGCGAGCTCGGCGGGCCGCCGGACGTCGTCGAACGCTTCGGTCCCCGCCTGTGCGTACCGCAGACGGAACTCCGGCGCCATGATCTCCCCGGCCAGCCCCGTGTCCCCGTTCCACATGGCGGTCCACCGGTCGTACAGCTCAACTCCGAACTGACGCATACGAATCCCTCCCCCGTCGGTCCTGACTACTGGAACGGACTGTAGTGGGAGGGTCTGACAACGCCGGTCCGATGGGGGCTTGGGTGGCTCGGATGGCGGGTGTGGTGGGAGTCGCCTACGGTTGTCTCAGATGTTCGTAAATTCGAACACCTGAGCCTTTCATGGAGGTCACCATGAACTGCCTTCGATTCCTCGCCCGGGCCGCTGCGCCCACCGCCCTGCTGGTCGGCCTGGCGGCCGCCCCCGCAATGGCCTCGGACACACCCGCGCCGAACACACCGGCAACCGTGAGCACCAGTCCGGTGAAGGCACAGGTCAAAACCTGGCACTGGATGGGCAATTACGGCTCCGTCTATGACGTGGCCAACGCCGCGAACGGCTTCGGAGCCGGGGCCGGGGAACTCATCACCCAGGACGTCGGCAACGGCCTGTACGCGACCTTCATGTACTACTGAGCCCAGGCGGCTCGGCAGTCCCACGCACAGTGCCCGCCCGTGGCCCCACGCCACGGGCGGGCACCTGGGTTGTACCTCATGCCGGTGTCACGGTCTGCTCAGCCGAACCAGGAGACCTGCACGACGACGATGCGCTCACCCCGTACGTCGGTCAGGTATGTGATCATGACCTGGCCGCGGCTCTCGGTGCGTAGTCCCGGGCCGGGGCCGGTATACGACGCGCCATCGAGAAAGACCATGGAAGCGCGCGTGGCGACTTCCTGGGCCAAGCGTCCGACCTCGGCCGTCGCTTCGGGCGTGAGGCCGTCGAGGAGGTCATCGGGATCATGCTCCCAGTGCCAGTCAGCCACCCTCGACCTCACGGTGTGCGGCGCGGACGACCTCGCCGATGTCCCGGATCGCCTGCTCTCTCACGTCTGCGTCTTCACTGTCCATCGATCGTTCGGCGTCGTGCAGCCGCCGTGCGGTCTGCGGGTGGCGTTCGATCTCGACGACCACGCCCCAGCGCCGGTAGAACATCCGGATCGGTACGACGCTGCCCTCGTCGCCGGCCTGGACGAACGTGTTCTGCATGTCCTCGAAGAACTCGGTGAGGCGTGAGGGAGCCACCGTGGCGACGGCTTGGCGCAGGGCGGGCAGGGTCAGTGCGGGCTTGGGAATGATCGGGCCATCGTGCTCGGCGTGCTGTGCGGTCATGCGCCGTCCCTTTCCGTCGCGGAGTTCCCTGTCAGCCCGCGGTCAGGATAGCGCCGACGGCAAGGATGACAGGGCGGGTCGCTCGTGCCGGCCAGGCCAGAGCGCGAGGCGACGCCGAGGGGCCAGGAGCCAGTCGGCGGCCGCCCCGTTCCCGGCGAGCAGCGCTGCGCGACAATCGGTGCATGCGCGTTCCGGAGCTGCTTGAGTCCGCCGGCCTCCTGGCTGCCGAAGCGGCGGCCACGGACAACGACGTGACGGTGGCGGACGTCTGGGACTACCTCGTCAACGACGAGTGGGACACCGCCCTCGACCTGCTGGAAGATCTCGGGGACGGCCGTCCGCCACCGCCGGCGTTCTGGGAGGCGATGGCGGAAGCTGCCGAGGAGCTGCGTATGGAGCGGAGCGCCGCTTGGTGCCGCTGGCGCTGCTTCGAGGCCCGCAACGGCGTGATGAGAGCGGACTTGACGCTGAGCCCGGCGGGGGCGACCCGGCGCACGACGCCCGTCCCGGGCGCCGGCGTCCTGCGACCGATGTGGAACATCGGCCATCACTCACCCACCGGCGGACCGTCCTGGAGCGTCGCCGCCCTGTGGATCGAGGGCCGGCCATCCCTGCCACCCGGCGGCCGCGCACCGGTCCGCCTCTTCCCGCTCACACCCGCTCATTGGCGCCACCTCCGCCCCGGCGACCGCATCACCATGCACGAGGACCGATCGGTGGCGGGGACGGCGACGATCCTGGAGGTCCGTTCGCCGGTCGCTGCCTCAGCTGCGCGGCGTTGAGGAAGCCAGGGGAGTGCCCCGGGACCACAACTCCTTGGAGTGTTCCACAAAACGGGAGAACATTCCGCTGTCGCCGTGCCGTCGAAGGTGGAGCAGCGGCGAGTCGTGGCCGACCTGCCGGGCCAGGTGGGGCGTGATGAGGGCTTCGTCGTCGAAGCGGAAGACGGACAGCGAGACGTGATTAGTGGCGTCGGCGGGCGCGGAGAACCGCACTTCCAGGCCGTCCACCTTGCCCATTGCGGCCAACTGCTCCGTCGTTGTCCTGATGCGCGTCGACACGGTCATGGCGACGTCTTCGATCTCCTCGCGCTGGCGGGTCATGACCCCGTCGGGATCACCGATCAGGAAGCGGACGCGGCAGCCCTGTGCGGCCTTTTGCCGGAGCATGCCGGGGAGGTCGGGCACGTGGGTCCAGAGGAAGTAGGACGTGTACCCCCCGAAGAACAGCTCCTCGGTCGCGCCGACGATGAGGTCGCCCCACACAGTGGACGGGCACGCTGACCGGTACGGGTAGCTCTGGACGATCTCCTGGTCGCTACCGGTCTTGAGCCGGTCCCTGACGGCCTTGGGCCACAACATCGCTGCGCGCTCCCGTCGTTCGCGGTCAGTCGAACTGCAGGTCCTTCGAGACATAGGACCCCATGCCGGGCTCGGTGTAGATGAGGCCCTCGGCGCGCAGGGCGCGATGCACCTTGTGGGCCGTCATGGTGGCGATGCCGAACTCTTCCATGAGTTGGACGATGGACGGAACACGCGTCCGCGGTGGGTACGTTCCGTCCTTTATGCGCTGCCGAATCACATCGGCGACTTGACGCCAGCGCGGAATGTCGGGAGCGAATTCGATCACACCGGCAAGCTACGTGTGCCAAGTCTTTCGTGCAATACATGGTTTTGCTCGATTTGTTGATGCTGCAACCGCTCTATAGAGCTGCACTGCTAGGGTCCCGACCAACGAAGGCCCCGGCGACCGCTGCAACCGGTCCCGGGGCATGGCCAACGCTGTGTGTGGAGCGTCGACATGACGAAGCTTAACTTCCGATGGTTCGACTGGGCGAAAGCTCGGCTCTCGTCCGCGAAACCGATCAGTACCGACCGGCGGTGTGCCGCCGCCCCCGTGGTGCGGCCACCTGAGAACCTGCCGCGCCCCACCTTCACCGTCCGCATGTCTGCGCACGGCATCGACTTCATTCCGTGCCCGGAGGATGGCCGATGAGCGAGACGAACCGGCCCACGACCGCGGGCGACGCGCTGCGCGCCAAGGTTGCCGAGGTCAACGCGCGGAGTCGGCGGGGGAGGGGGCAGGCCGAGGTGACGTCGTTGGTGTCGCCGCCGTGCGAGACGTGTCGGCAGATCAAGGGCAGTCGCTACCGGGCCGTCGAGGCCGGTGACCGTCAGGAGGCCGCCCGTATGGCGGTGGCCATGGGCATCCACCAACGGGAGACGCACTGAGGCATCCGGTTACGGGATGGACAATGTGCCGGTCAGGCCGGACGGGACCGCGAGCGGAAGGTGCGGCGGTAGGTGTCCGGGGGCACTCCGACCGTGCGGTTGAAGTGCCGGCGCAGCGTCGTGGCGGTGCCCATGCCGGTGGCCGTGGCGATGACGTCGATACTGTCGTCGGTGGACTCCAGCAACTCCTGGGCGCGGCGGATCCGCTGAGCCAGCAGCCATTGCAGCGGGGTCGTTCCGGTCACCGACCTGAAGTGGCGGCCGAGGTGGCGCGAGCTCATCCGGGCCCGACGGGCCAGGTCTTCGACGGTCAGCGGATGGTCGAGTCGTTCGCTCACCCAGGGGAGCAGCTCGGCGAGCGGGTGATTGCCCTGGGCGGGCACGGGAGTGGTGACGAACTGGGCCTGGCCCCCGGGCCGGTGCGGCGGGACGACCAGGCGGCGCGCGAGCGCGTTGGCGGTCGACTGGCCGTGGTCGAGGCGGACCAGGTGCAGGCACAGGTCCATCGCGGCGGCCTTGCCGGCGGAGGTGAGCACGCTGCCGTTGTCCACGTAGAGGACGTCCGGGTCCACCTCCACGCGCGGATAGCGGTCGGCCAGGTCTCCGGTGTGCGCCCAGTGCGTGGTCGCGCGCCGCCCGTCCAGCAGCCCGGCGGCGGCCAGCACGAACGCGCCGGTGCAGAAGGAGACCACGCGCGCCCCGGCCTCGTGGGCCGCGCGCACCGCGTCGACGAGGTCGGCCGGCGGGTCCTCGGCGACATCGGCCCAGGCGGGGACGATCACCGTACCGGCGCGCGGGAGGTGGTCGAGTCCGTAGTCGGGCTCCAGCGTGAACCGGCCGACCCGCACCGCGCCCGGCCCGCAGACCACGACGCTGTACCCGCGGCCGGCCCCGGCGGGAAGGCGGTTGCCGAACACCTCGTGGGCCACGGACAGTTCGAAGTGGAGCATGCCGTCGGTGACGGCCAGGGCGACAGTGCCGGTGTCGGTGTCCACGTCCGGAATTGTACGGGTCGTGTCGTTCCGGACACTCGTGTGGACGACTCGCGCTCGCCAGGATGTCCGTAACGGACCGCCGGTGGACTGCCACCGGATCATTGGAGTAACGGGGGAGAACCCATGGGATCGAAACGTGCCGTAGCGGTGTTCGGCGCGTACGGGCACACCGGACGCTTCGTGGTGGCACACCTGCGGGAACGCGGGTTCATCCCCGTGCTCTCCGGCCGCGACCCCGGCAAGCTGCAGACGCTGGCGGCATCCGCTCCGGGACTCGACGCCCGCCCGGCATCGGCCGGGGACCCCGACTCGCTCGACCGCGCGCTGGCCGGCACAGCGGCAGTGATCAACTGCGCCGGGCCCTTCGCCACCACGGCCGCCCCCGTTATCGAGGCGGCACTGCGCGCCGGCATCCCGTACGTGGACGTGACGGGTGAGATCGAGTCCGGCGTCGAGACGTTCGCGGACTTCACGGACCGTGCCCGCGCGGCGGGAGCGGTGATCGTCCCCGCGATGGCTTTCTACGGCGGTCTCGGCGACCTGTTGGTCACCGCGGCGATGGGTGACTGGACGGCGGCCGACGAGGCACACATCGCCTACGCGCTGAGCAGCTGGCACCCCACCGCCGGAACACGCGCCACGAGCAAGGTCTCCCGCCGGCGGCGAGGCGGCCGGCGCATCCGCTACGCCGACGGGCAGCTGGAGTACCGCGACGACGCGTCACCAACCCTCCACTGGCCCTTCCCCGGCCCCATCGGTCCCCGCGCCGTCATAGGGGAGTTCACCACGGTCGACGTCGTTACCGTCCCCAGCCACCTGTCCATCCCCGACGTGCACACGCACATGACGGTCGAGGCGGCCAGGGAGGTGCTGGCCCCGGACACTCCGACGCCCGCCGCGACCGACGCGCACGGACGGTCCGCGCAGACTTTCCTCGTCGACGCCCTCGTCCGCCGTGGCGGCACCGAACGCCGTGCCGTGGCGCGGGGCCGGGACATCTACGCCGTCACCGCGCCGCTCGCGGTGGAAGCGGTCCACCGCATCCTCACCGGCCGGACCCGGGCGACCGGTGTCGCCTCCGCCGGCAAGATATTCGACGCACCCGACTTCCTCCGCGCACTGTCGCCGCACATCTCCGTGGAACTTCACTAGCGGGCCGCCGGCGCCGCGGCATCCCGAGCGGCCATCGCAGTGGTGACGGGGTCACCCGCCACCAGAAGTACGAGGGCTTGACGCACGGGGACTGCCTGCCCGAACCCTCAGTGGCGCGGGCTTCGCAGGAGGGTCGCCGTGAGGGCGGCGGCGGTCAGGAGCAGACCGGCGCCGACCGCGAAGGCCAGGTGGTAGCCGCCGGTCAGGGAAGCGGCCGCGGTGTGGCCGGCGGACTCCAGGCTCTCGGTGCGCGAGGCCGCCAGGGTGGAGAGGACGGCGACGCCGAGCGCCATGCCGATCTGCTGGGTGGTGTTGAACAGGCCGGAGGCGAGGCCCGCGTCCTGCTCGCCGGCGCCGGACATGCCCAGCGTGGTGAGGGCCGGCAGGGCCAGGCCGAAGCCGGCGGCCAGCAGCATCACCGGCAGCAGGTCGGTGACGTAGTCGGCGTGCACCGGCAGCCGGGTCAGCAGGCCGAGCGCCAGGACCAGCAGGGCGAGGCCGGCCAGCAGGACGCGGCGCTCGCCGAAGCGGGCGTTCAGCCGGGCCGAGACCCCGAGGGAGACCGCACCGATCACAGCGGCGGCCGGGAGCATGGCCAGGCCCGTCGAGGCGGCGCCGTATCCGAGGACCTTCTGGAGGTAGAGGGCGACCAGGATCTGGAAGGAGAACAGCGCGGCCACCATCAGCATCTGGACGAGGTTCGCGCCGGCCACGGTGCGGGAGCGGAAGATCCGCAGCGGCATCAGCGGGGTGCGGGCCGTGGCCTGGCGCAGGGTGAAGGCGCCCAGCAGGGCGAGGGAGAGCGTTCCGAGGCCGAGGGTGTGCGCGGAGGTCCAGCCGTACTGCTCCACCTCGACGACGGTGTAGATGCCCAGGCTGAGTCCGGCGGTGACCAGGAGCGCGCCGATGACGTCGGCCCCCGAGCGCAGCCCCAGGCCCCGGTCCGCGGGAAGCGCGGGCGCGGCCGTCAGCAGCGCGGCGAGACCGATGGGCAGGTTGATGAAGAAGATCCAGTGCCAGTCGAGCGCGTCGGTGAGGATGCCGCCGAGCACCTGACCCAGCGACGCTCCGGCCGCGCCGGTGAAGGAGAAGACGGCAATCGCCCTGGCGCGCTCGCGGGAATCGGTGAACAAGGTGATCAGAATGCCGAGGCTGACGGCCGAGGCCATCGCACTCCCGAGCCCCTGGAGGAAGCGGGCCGCTATGAGCACCGCGGGGGAGGCGGCGAAGCCCGCGAGCACCGAGGCGGCGGTGAAGACGGCGGTCCCGGCCAGGAACATGCGCTTGCGGCCGATCAGGTCGCCCAGGCGACCGGCGAGCAGCAGCAGACTGCCGAAGGCGATCAGATAGGCGTTGACCACCCAGCTGAGGCCGCCGGGGGTGAAGCCGAGGTCGTTCTGGATGGCGGGCATCGCAACGGTGACGATGCTGCCGTCGAGGACCGTCATCAGCATGCCGGTGGAGAGCACGGCAAGGGCCGTCCAGCGGGAACGCAGCCCCTGGGCTGCCGCCGCCTGGGCGGTGGCGCGCGGGGTGACGGTGACAAAGGGGGTGGGGGCATCCGTAGCCACAGGCATGGGCTTCTCCAGTCAGTGAAGGCGACTAGCGAGACCGTAGCAGATGGTTTCGTTGTAGACGATTTCTTTCAGATCGAATTGCTAGGCTGGGGGCATGACTGCGATGGCGCCCACTCGGACCGAACCTGACCTCTCCTTCCTTCTGGACCACACCAGCCACGTCCTGCGCACCCGCATGGCCGCCGCCCTCGCCGAGATCGGCCTCACCGCCCGTATGCACTGCGTCCTCGTGCACGCCCTGGAGGAGGAGCGGACCCAGATCCAGCTCGCCGAGATCGGCGACATGGACAAGACGACGATGGTCGTCACCGTCGACGCCCTGGAGAAGGCGGGATTGGCCGAGCGGCGGCCGTCCGCCAAGGACCGCCGGGCCCGCATCATCGCCGTCACCGACCAGGGCGCCGCCGTCGCCGCGCAGAGTCAGCGCATCGTCGACCAGGTCCACGCCGACGCCCTCGCCTCCCTCGCGGCCACCGACCGCCAAGACCTTCTGCGCATCCTGAAGCAGCTCGTCGAAGGTGACTTGCAGTCCCCCTCCGAAAGCCCCCGTCCGGCGCGCCGCGCCCGGATGTGACACACCGCCCGAGGTGAGGAAGTAGCACGGAA
>NZ_JAIXMK010000058.1:0-24234 GCF_020328095.1 Streptomyces sichuanensis | reverse complement strand
AGCAGCAAGCCCGAGCGGCGGCTCCGGCTGTCGTCGGGATCTCGGGGCCGGCCCCGAGATCCCGACGACAGCCGGAGCCGCCGCTCGGGCTTGCTGCTCTGGCCTGCCCGGGCTTACTGGGCTGCCTGGGCGTGACGGGCGCGGGCGCGTTCGGGGTAGCGGGCGGTGAAGGCGGCGGGGAGAGCGAAACCGGCGGCCTGGATGGCTATGGATGCGTTCGTGCCGAGGTCGTTGGCGTCGGCTATGGCCAGTGCGGTGGCGGCCAGGGTGAAGGCGAGGGCCCAGGCGGCCGTGATCACGATGTTGATGCGGCGGAAGAGGGGCGTGTTCCACACCTGCGGCGGCGCCTGCCGCTTGGCGATGCCGGTGGTGAAGGGGTGGCCGACGGCGAGGGTGGCCCAGGCGGTGAGGGCCAGCCAGCCCAGGGACATGGCGCCGCCGAAGTGCTGCAACTCGCTGTGCGGGAGGGCGAAGGCCAGGGCGGTCAGTGCGGCGAAGTAGCCCGCGGTGCTGTGTTCCAGGATCAGCGACTGCCGGGCGGTGCCCGCCTGGTGTTCCTTGACCAGCAGGGCGACGGCGGTGGCCAGCCCCGCGGCGGCGCCCCACTGCCAGCCGTAGGAGGAGACGACCGCGAAGGCGATCCAGGGCATGAAACCGCGCAGATAGTTCATCAGGAAGCTCCTCGATCAGTGGCCGGACGCAGCCGGGTGCCGGGCGCCGACCCCCTCGGCCGACATTCCAACTATGACATGTCAGCAGTGGACTGTCCACCCTCGACATGTCGATCGTGGAGGGTAGGGTGGGGGCATGAGCCTGAGACACGCGATGCTGGGCCTCCTGGCGAACGAACCGGCCAGCGGCTACGACCTGATGAAGAGGTTCGAGACCTCGCTGAGCAATGCCTGGCCGGCCACCCAGAGCCAGGTCTACGGCGAGCTGGCCAAGCTCGCGAAGGCCGGCCTGCTGGAGGTCTGCGCGGAAGGCCCCCGCGGCCGCAAGGAATACGCCATCACCCAGGACGGCCGCGCCGAACTGCACCGCTGGCTGACCGAGCCCCACCCCGACACCGTCCGGCGCAGCGAAGCCCTGCTCCGCGTCTTCTTCCTCAACCACCTCACACCCTTGGAGGCGGTCACCTACCTCACGGGCGAAGCCGAACGCGCGGCCGGGCAGCGCGCGGCGCTGGCGGAGCTGGAGCAGAAGGTGGACTGGGGCGACGACCCGCTGTCCGTCAACGGCCGCCTCGCCATCGAGTACGGCCTGCGCTTCACCGCCATGCGTGAGGAATGGGCCCGCTGGGCCGCCGAGGAACTCGCCAAGGCCCGGGGGAAGTAGGGGCGTCGCCCCCTTCAGCTCTCCGCGTCCACCCTGAGGTGCTCGGCCAGTTGCTGGAGGACCGTCCACGCCTGGGCGTCGGTGCCGTCCCCGAGGGGATAGTGAACGGCCGGGCCGAGTTCCACGGGGCGGAGGTCGAGCGGGGGGCGGCGGGCGTGGGGGAGGCCCATGCGCCGGACGTCGGCGGCGCCCAGGGTGAAGGAGACGGGGATGGGCGGAGCCTCGAAGTGCGGGGGGACGGTGAGGTCGCGGCGGCCTCGGCGCAGGGAGGCGAGCAGGGAGACGAGCCCGTGCTCCTCGACGAGGGTGCGGGCGAGGGACTCGACGGCGTCCAGGGGCGGGGTCTCGTCCTCGCCGTAGCCGATGGTGAGGGTGATGTCCTCTGCGACGCCGTTCTCGGCGCGGGTGACGCGGGAGGTGGCGAGGGCGGGGCGTTCGGGGGCACCGACGGCGAGCAGGTGAGTGGGCTCGGGGGACCGTTCGCGGGCCAGCTCGGTCAACTGCTGCGCCGACCAGGCGAGATTGACGGGCTCGGCGGTGCCCCAGCCGGCGGGCGCGGCGCCGGTCAGTGCGGTCCACGCGGCCCCGAGGGCCCGCCCGAGGGCGAGGTCGTCGGTGACCTCCTCGTGCAGCACGCGGAACGCGACGACGAGTTGCCGTTCGGCGGCCGGCGCGGCTTCCGCGAACGCCGCGGCGACCGACGCCGCGTCGGCCTCGTTGCGGACAGGGGTGAACGTTCCGTCCTGCCAGTGGAGTACGGCGCCGGAGAGGCCGTCGTAGTAGCCGCAGTCGGGGTCCTGGACGACCCAGCGGTTGGGGGCGCCGGTCAGGGCGGTGCGCAGGGGAAGGCTGAGGCGTACATGGGGCGGGGTGACGATCTGCAGGGCGAGTCCGGCCGCGGCGACCGTACGCACGATCTCGGACATCCACGCGTTGAGGGCGACGACGGGGCGGTCGGCGAGGACCACGGCGGTGGAGTCGGTGAGCACGTCGACGGCGAGTCCGCCCTCGGTGGTGGCGGGGTGGGCGGTGGTCGCGTCCGGGGAGATCTCGACGACGCCGACCGAGGCCGCCTCGGCGGGCCACACCGCACCACCGAGCAACGTGGTGAGCCGCCCCGCCACGGACCCGGCGAGCGGCATGGCCTCGGGCAGCGCGGTCGAGGCCCGGACCTCGGTCCACCAGTAGGGGACAGGGGGCGCCCCGACCCCGTCACCGAGCAGCCGCTCGGCCTCACCGGGCACGTGTACGAGCAGCGGCGCCTCCAACGAGACGAGCGGCCGCCCGTCCGCCGCCCGCAGCTGAACGACGGCCCCGTCGTTGACACCGGCCGCCTCGACATCGGGCCCGCCCGCGTAGAGCCCGGCGACGATCGACCACGAGTCGGGCATCTTGGGCGTGAGCGCTATGACGTCTTTCACGGTGGTATCCAATCGGGCCGGTACGGGCTTCTACGCTGGCGGGCATGAGTGATCTGTACGAGCTCCAGCTCGCCTGGGAGCTGGGTGACGCCTTGCCGGGCGAGGTCCTCGATGACCTTCGGTGGCACTTGGGCCTCCTCCAGGACATCGGGCCCTTGGGCGACGACGTCGACGAATGCGGGCCTCTGCTGGCCGCCCGCGGACCGGCGTCACGCATCGGCGGGTTTCTGAGCGGTGAGCTGACGCAGGGGCAGCGTGGCTGGTCTGTCACGCTCAGGCAGGAGGTGCATGCCGAAGAACTGCCCGAGCTCGACGAATTGCTGAACGGCGTCGCGCCCTACGCGCCTGAGAGCGGTCCGGTGGGACACCTCCGCTTCCACGAGGACGAGGTACCGGATCTGCTGGCGGTCCAGTCGGGCGTCGTCGTCCGCCAACCCCTGCACCCTGCCGGGTCCGAGCTTGTTCCCTTCCTTGAGGGGCTGGCCTGACGGCTCCGCAGCGCGAAGTGCTCTGGAGCCGTGCCGGCTGCCCGACGCAAGGCCGCTCGACCAACTCCTCATCCGCACGCGCAGAGGGATCGACCCGCTCGGCGAAGTCGATAAAGGGACATCGGTCGCTGCCCCCGAGGTACCCCACCCAGAAGGCGGCCCGGAGCAGACTTGGCCCCGCGGCCGCCCGATGGCGTCAGGTCGGGAACTCGCCTACCCAGCCTCGCGTGAGCAGGTGCTTGGGGATGTAGTCGGACTCGACCTCGATCGGACGGCCCGCGTCGTAAGCCAGGCACGTGATGGCCAGGGGCCCAAGCGCCAGATAGCCGGCAACGCTACGGTCTCTCTCTTCACTTGCCGTCCAATATGCCTTGTGTGCTTCCAGCGCCTCCGTCAGAGCCTGATTGAAACCGTCGTGGTCCTTGCGCAGAAAGCGGTAGAACAGGTTGATCGGCTGATAGAGGATCTTGTCCAGCAGGTCCTGGTCGACGATTCTTGCGACATCCGGATGGGACTTCTCGATCGCGGAAGTCAGCTTCTCGGCCAGCCCCGGCCGCTCCAGCCAGTAGGTCTGAAGTGAATCCACCCAGTGGTAAATGTACTCGTCGCACTCTGCGCCGGAGGCGCGCAGCAAATCAACGGGCACTTCGCACAGTTGAGTCATGCGAGCCTGATCGCGACAGATGACAGCAAACCAGAAGGCGCTCAGCCAATTACCTGCGTCGGCGTACGGCTGTGCTCCTGTGGCCGGGATGGTTCGCATTTCATGGTTGATGCGGCACTCCACGGTTCCTTCGGTCACGCTCGCGGCGGCGAACATTGCGGACCCGATTTGCATGGCGGAGACCACGGCTTCCCACGTGTCGAGTTCCGCGCCATCGGGATCGACCGCGCACCGCGCCTGCACGTGCGTGAGCGCCTTGTCCAGTGCGGCATCGAACATGCGAGGGGACCGCTCCAACCGTCGGACGGTCCTGGCCACCCCTTCTCCCAGCGCCCGTGCGTAGCCTTCGTCGTCGGGACCAGGACGGCCGTGCCGCTGCACCTTCATACTCACCGTCGTCTCCCGTCAACGAATGTCGAACGTCTTCATGGTGTAGCCAGCGTACTGGCCCGTGTTGAGGTTCCCCTGGACGAGGATATAGTCCAATTTACCCTCTTCGAGTGCTTCCTCCAGCGCCTCTGCCAGGCGCAGTTCGTTCGCGTTATTGCGCCCCCGATCGGTCATCTCCCGGATGATGTCCATGAAGTATTCCCTGGTCCCCTGCATCACGCGTCGACCGCTCGGCAGGTTGCGGGCACCCAGATCCGTACGGGTGCTGCTCTTCGCTTCCACCACCACATAGCCGCCGTCCTCGCGCAGCCAGACCTGATCGAATTGGTCATTGCCATTCAGCGGCCCGTCGAGAGTTTCCTTTGTTGCGTTCGGATAATGCTCGGGGATCACATGGTGCTGGGCTATGGCTTCGCCGTAGGCTTCGCTGGCCTCCGACATGTGCCTGTGCAGCGGCTTGTGCGCGGCTTCCGCCGCATGGACGGCCGCCTCGTTCGCCGGACCGCCGTCCGCCTTGAATGCCTCCCTGGCGTGCTTGAGCTGCTCTTCCGCCAGCTTGTCCGCAGATATCGCGGACTGACGCGTACGAGACGCGTCGTCGAGGGCGCTGACGGCCTCGGACGTCGCCGTCTCCCGGCCTCGTGAAAGGGGTTCGCCAAGGTACTTCTCGGGAAGCGGTGGTGGTGCGTCGGACAGCGAAACCCATTTGTTCTTCGCACTGTCCCACACCAGTTGCGGAGGAACCCGGCCGCTCTCGTCGTACCTGCTGAGACGGATCCGGTTACCGTTTTTCTTGTAATACCTTTCGAAATATCCGTCCTCGTTGTTGGCCCGGTCGACCTGCTTGCGCATGATGTCTTCGGGATCGGTCATGCCGGCGTACGGGTTGTGCGTTCCGCTGTGTCCGTTACCGGTCTCGTGGCTGCCGTGGCCGCTGCCGGTCCCGCTGTCACCGCGGCCGGGGCCACTGGCGTGAGAACCGCTTTCGGCCCCGTTGCCAACTCCGTGGTCGGTTGCATGACCGGCGTCGTGCGCGCCCGAGCCCGCCGCATGGCCCGCGCCGTGCACATCGCCTGTGCCGGTGCCCCGGGGCCTCGTGGCGTCGGTGCTGTTGTCCGCACCGTGGGACATCCCGCCGCGCTCTGGTATCCCGCCGCGCTCAGGAAGGCCGCCCCGCTCCGGGATTCCGCCGTGCGATGCGTGGCTCGCCGACGGCCCCCGGCCGAGGCCGTGCGCCGCGCCGCCCGGTGCATGGCCTGTCGCCCCGCCACCCGGCGCAAGGCTCCCTGCCCCACCGTGCCCGCCCGCCGAGGCCGTGGCTTCGCCGCCACCGTTGCGGACACCCGCGGTGACCAGTGCGTCGTCCTGCCGTGCGCGGGCCTCCGGCCGGTGGCTCGTTGCCTCCGCCGCGCGTTCCTCCGCCGACAGTTCCTTCTTGACGTCCTTCGCCGGCTGGAGCTCCTTGCCGTGTTCGTCGTAGAGCGCGCCGGTCTTCTTGTCCATGTAGACCGGCTTGTCGTTGTGGTCGAGGAACGTCGCCACGTCCTCCGGCAGGCCCGCCGGGCGCTTCGGCAGGACGGAAGTGGCGGTCTCGCCCGGGAGCTTGAACGCCTCGTCCGCGAGGTGGAACGTCGAGCCCGCCCGCAGGTTCTTCAGGCCCGACATCAGGTCGCCGACCTTGACGTAGCCGAACTTGGCGGCCTTGCCGACGTACGTCATCGGGTCGACGACCCGGCCCGCCTTGCCCAGTACCGATGCCGTCCTGGCCAGTGCGCCGCCCTTCGCCGCGGCGCCCGAGCCGCCCGTGAAGACCGTTGTGAGGACGTTGAAGGAGACGCCGCCGGCCGCGCGGGCCGGGTTCTTGCCCCACTGGTCGTAGGCGACGAGGGCCTTGCCGGTCTCCTTCACCGTCGTGCGGGAGTCGCGCACCCAGCGGGGCAGTTTGTCGTCGGGGAGCGTCCAGAACGCCGTCCCCAGGGGGCTGGCCGAGATGACCAGGCCCGTGGCCAGCTTTCCCAGGCCCGTCCACGCCTGGCCCGCCTTGTCCCAGCCCTCGGTGCCGACCAGCGTGCCCAGGCCCTTGACCGTGCCCCACACGCCGTCGACGATGAAGCCGTCCCAGACGAAGCTCTTGACCTGGTGGCCGAGCCAGGCGAGGCCCGTGTACTCGCGGTTGGCCTTCGAGCCCCAGGGCGTCTTCTCGGCGTGGGCGAGATCGCTCGCCCGGTAGCCGTACATGTTCTGCTTGTGCGTGCCGTCATCGGGGATGAGCGGGGTGCCGTTGACCAGCGCGACGATCTTGTCGTGGCAGGCGCGCTCGGCGTCGTGGAAGGCGGCCACGGTGGCGTTGACGCTGTTCCACAGGTTGTTGTTGTGGTCGACCTTCTTCTGGTCCCGGCGCCAGTGGTCGTCGCCCTCGACGCTGCTGACGAACGCGATCGCCTCGTCCTTGAGGTTGCCGAGCCGGGTCGCCAGGGGCTTCACGGTGGCCGCGTAGGAGCTCAGCGCGGAGGCGACCTTCTCCAGGTCGTCCGCGAAGGCGTCCGACCTGGTCTCCACCGGCTTCGTGGTGGCGAACAGCTTCTCCGCCTCCGGCGCCTTGTAGCAGGCCGACAGTCCCTGGAAGGAGGAGTGCACGGCCGCGCCGGAACTCCGGAAGAGCTTGGCGTCCGCGGTCAGTGCCTTGGTGTCGGTCTCCAGGGTGCCCAGGTTGCCGATGAACTGGGGGATGCCCGAGGGGACGATGAGTTCTTCGTCGCTCATTTCTTCCCCTGCCCAGGCATGTCTATTCTGGGCTCGGCCAGCGCCTTGTGCTGTGCGTTGGCCGCCAGCTCCAGGTCGCCCTCGACGTACTTGCGGGTGGCCTCGGCGGCTCCGTTCAGCGAGTTGGCGGTACGTTTCGCCACGTAGATCAGGTCGCGCCCCCACTTGTTGCCGAATTCGGCCAGCGCCGCCGCGACGGGGCCGGTCGGGGCCGGTCCGCAGTACATGCCGCTGATCGTGCCGGCTGCGGCCGCGGCGCTCGGCAGGGTCTTCTGCACCCCTTCGCCGGCCTTCGCCAGGCCCTCGGCCGCCGTCGCCACCTTGCCGAGCACGCCGCCCACCTCGGATGGTCTGATGTCCCAGCCCGTCACGAAAGCCCCTTCCCCCGGCCTCGGCCGACCGATGACCGGAACCCATCAGTCCGGTCTGCTGGTGATCCCCTGTCACATCAGCCCCCACCGAACCGCATCCATGTCTACAGAAAGGACGTTCGGTATGCAAACGTGTTCGCGCCTCGTGTCGCCGCACTCCCTCTGCTCGCGCATACGGGCGGTTTCTCCCCACACCCGCCCTAGGAACGCCGCCCCGAGTCACCTCATAAGGTGTTATTTGGGTCTACGTCAGATGCGGTGACACGGGACCCGAGGAGGCACCCCATGCCCGGACCCATGCCCGGACGCATGCGCGGCACGGCCGCCCTGGTCGCCTGCGCGACCGGAGTCGCGCTGCCGGCGCTGGCCGGATGCGGCGGTGGCGGAGCCGGCAACACTGCGGGGGTCGTGCGGGCCTCGTGGGGGGATCCGCAGGGGCCGCTGGAGCCGGCGAACACCAACGAGGTGCAGGGCGGCAAGGTCCTCTCCATGATCTTCCGGGGGCTCAAGCAGTACGACCCCAGGACCGGCGCGGCCCAGAACATGCTCGCCGAGAAGATCGACAGCACCGACCAGCAGACCTTCACCATCACGGTCAAGGACGGCTGGATGTTCAGCAACGGCGAGAAGGTCACCGCCAAGTCCTTCGTCGACGCCTGGAACTACGCCGCCCGCGTCGAGAACAAGCAGAAGAACGCCTCCTTCTTCCAGGACATCCAGGGCTACGACAAGGTCCACCCGGCCAGTGGGTCCGCCTCGGCCAAGACGATGTCCGGGCTCGTCGTCAAGGACGAACGGACCTTCACCGTCACGCTGCGCACCCAGTTCTCCACCTGGCCCGACACCCTCGGCTACGCCGCCTACGCGCCCCTGCCCAGGGCGTTCTTCGACGACCACGCCAACTGGATCAAGAAGCCCGTCGGCAACGGCCCGTACATGATCGAGTCGTACACCAAGGGCTCGGCCATGCGGCTCAGCCGCTGGGACGGCTACCCCGGCGACGACAAGGCGAAGAACGCCGGCGTGGAACTGCGCGTCTACACCGACAACAACACCGCCTACACCGACCTGCAGGCCGGCAACCTCGACATCGTCGACGACATCCCCAGCGCACAGCTGAAGAACGTCAAGAACGACCTCGGCGACCGCTACATCAACCAGCCCGCCGGCATCATCCAGACCGTCGTCTTCCCGATGTACGACCCGAACTGGTCCCGGCCGGGGAAGGAAAAGGTCCGCCGCGGCCTGTCCATGGCCGTCAACCGTGACGAGATCACCCAGCAGATCTACCAGAAGACCCGCACCCCGGCCACGGACTGGACCTCCCCGGTGCTCGGTGAGAAGGGCGGCTACAAGGCCGGCCTGTGCGGCGACGCCTGCACCTACGACCCCGGCCGGGCCAGGAAGCTGATCGAGGAGGGCGGCGGACTGCCCGGCGGCAAGGTGACCATCACCTCGAACGTCGACAACGGCTCCCACCGCGTGTGGATGGACGCCGTCTGCAACAGCATCAACAACGCCCTCGGCAACGACACGGCGTGCACCGTCAGCCCCGTCGGCACCTTCGCCGACTTCCGCAACCAGGTCTCCGACCAGCGCATGACCAGCATGTTCCGCTCCGGCTGGCAGATGGACTACCCGCTCGTCCAGAACTTCCTGCAGCCGCTCTACTACACCGGCGCCTCCTCCAACTACGGCAAGTTCAGCGACGCGCAGTTCGACCGGCTCGTCGACGAGGCCAACGCCGAGTCGGACACGGAGAAGGCCGTCGGGAAGTTCCAGGACGCGGAGAAGATCCTCGCCGACCAGATGCCCGCCATCCCGCTCTGGTACCAGAACGGCAGCGCCGGCTACTCCGAGAACATCGACGACGTCGCGCTCAACCCCTTCAGCGTGCCCGTCTACGAACGGATCACCGTCAAGTAGGCCCGTCCCAGAAAGGCCCAGGTCCCCATGGGACGGTATGTGATCCGGCGGCTGCTCCAGATGATCCCCGTGTTCATCGGCAGCACGTTCCTGATCTTCTTCATGGTCTACGCCCTGGGCGACCCCGTCGCCGCGCTCTTCGGCGACAAGGCCCCCGACCCCGCCACCGCCGCCCGCATCCGCAAGGACCTCTACCTCGACGCACCGCTCTGGAAGCAATACCTCCACTACATGCGGCAGATCCTCACCGGCAACTTCGGCACCGCCTTCAACGGCCAGGAGGTCACCGAGCTGATGGCCGACGCCTTCCCGGTGACCGTGCGGCTGACCCTCGTCGCCATCCTCTTCGAGATCGTCGTCGGCATCACCCTCGGCCTCCTCAGCGGGCTGCGGCGCGGCCGCTCCCTGGACACCTCCGTCCTGCTGATCACCCTGATCGTCGTCTCGATCCCGACCTTCGTCAGCGGCTACGTGCTGCAGTACCTCCTGGGCGTGAAGTGGAGCGTGGTCTCCCCGTCCGTATCGCCCGCCGCGCCCTTCGACGAACTGCTCCTGCCCGGCGTCGTCCTCGCCCTGACCTCACTGGCCTACGTCACGCGGCTGACGCGCACGTCCATCGCCGAGAACTCCCGCGCCGACTACCTCCGCACGGCCGTCGCCAAGGGCCTGCCCCGCCACCGGGTCGTCACCCGGCACCTGCTGCGCAACTCCCTCATCCCCGTCGTCACCTTCATCGGCACCGACATCGGCGCCCTGATGGGCGGCGCCATCGTCACCGAGCGCATCTTCAACATCCACGGCGTCGGCTACCAGCTCTACCAGGGCATCCTGCGGCAGAACTCACCCACCGTCGTCGGCTTCGTGACGATCCTGGTCATCGTCTTCCTGGTGGCGAACCTGCTCGTCGACCTCCTCTACGCCGTGCTCGACCCGAGGATCCGCTATGCCTGAGCCACCGCTCCCGCAGACCGACCCCTCCGATCCGAACGCCACCATCACCCCCGGGGGCGGCGGAGCGATGTCCCTGGCCACCAGCGATGCGGAAACCCTCGAACGCGGCCCGATCCCCGGCGGCGCGGAGAGCGGCAAGGCCCGCAGCCTGTGGTCGGACGCCTGGCACGACCTGCGGCGCAACCCCGTCTTCCTCCTCTCCGCGCTCGTCATCGCCTTCCTGGTGCTCATCGCCCTGCGGCCCTCGCTCATCGCCGGCGGCAACCCGCTGTCGTGCAACCTGGCCAAGGCCCAGCAGGGCTCCCAGCCCGGCCACCCCTTCGGCTACGACGCCCAGGGCTGCGACGTCTACACCCGCACCGTCTACGGGGCCCGCGCCTCGATCGCCGTCGGCGTCTGCGCCACCGCCGGCGCCGCACTGCTGGGCGGCGTGCTGGGCGGGCTGGCCGGGTTCTACGGCGGCTGGTGGGACGGGCTGCTCTCGCGGCTGGCCGACGTCTTCTTCGGCATCCCCATCATCCTGGGCGGGCTCGTCTTCCTGTCCGTCGTCACCGGCGGCTCGGTGTGGCCGGTGGTCGGCTTCATCGTGCTGCTGGGCTGGCCGCAGATCTCCCGCATCGCCCGCGGCTCCGTCGTCGGCGCCAAACAGCACGACTACGTCCAGGCCGCCCGCGCCCTCGGCGCCGGCAACCGCCGCCTGCTGCTGCGGCACATCGCGCCCAACGCGGTCGCCCCCGTCATCGTCGTCGCCACCATCGCGCTGGGCACCTACATCGCGCTGGAGGCCACCCTCTCCTTCATCGGCGTCGGCCTCAAACCACCCACCGTCTCCTGGGGCATCGACATCTCCAACGCCTCCAGCCAGATCCGCAACGCCCCGCACATGCTGCTGTGGCCGGCGGGCGCGCTGAGCGTCACGGTGCTCGCGTTCATCATGCTCGGCGACGCGGTGCGCGACGCCCTCGACCCCAAGCTGCGCTGAGGAGCCCGACAGGATGGAACAGCCGACGACGCTGCTGGACGTGCGCGACCTGCACGTGGAGTTCCGCACCCGCGACGGCGTCGCCAAGGCCGTCAACGGCGTCAGCTACACCGTCGACGCGGGCGAGACGCTCGCCGTGCTCGGCGAGTCCGGCTCCGGCAAGTCCGTCACCGCCCAGGCCGTCATGGGCATCCTCGACTCCCCGCCCGGCTTCGTCACCGGCGGCGAGGTCCTCTTCCGCGGCCGGAACCTGCTCACCATGGGCGAGGAGAACCGGCGCCGGGTGCGCGGCGCCAAACTCGCGATGATCTTCCAGGACGCGCTGTCCGCGCTCAACCCCGTCATGACCGTCGGCGCCCAGCTCGGCGAGATGTACGAGGTCCACCAGGGCATGACGCGCAAGGACGCCCGGGCACGCGCCGCCCAGCTCATGGACCGGGTCCGCATCCCCGCCGCCCACGACCGGGTGCGGGACTACCCGCACCAGTTCTCGGGCGGCATGCGCCAGCGCATCATGATCGCCATGGCGCTGGCGCTGGAGCCGGACCTGATCATCGCCGACGAGCCGACGACGGCCCTGGACGTGACCGTCCAGGCGCAGGTCATGGACCTGCTCGCCGAGCTCCAGCGCGAGTACCGGATGGGCCTGATCCTCATCACCCACGACCTCGGCGTCGTCGCGGACGTCGCCGACAAGATCGCGGTGATGTACGCGGGCCGCATCGTGGAGACCGCACCCGTCCACGCGCTCTACGCGCGCCCCGCCCACCCCTACACGCGGGGCCTCCTCGAATCCATCCCGCGGCTCCATCAGAAGGGCCGGGAGCTCTACGCCATCAAGGGCCTGCCGCCCAACCTCACCGCCATCCCACCCGGCTGCCCCTTCAACCCCCGCTGCCCCATGGCCCAGGACGTCTGCCGCACCGACCGGCCCCCGCTCTTCCCCGTGGCACCCGGCCGCACCAGCGCCTGCCACTTCTGGAAGGAGACCCTCGATGAGAGCTGACGGCGAGGCGATCCTCGAAGTGCGGGACCTGGTCAAGCACTACCCGCTCACCCGGGGCATCCTCTTCAGGAAGCAGGTCGGTGCCGTCCACGCCGTCGACGGCGTCTCCTTCGACCTGTGGCGCGGCGAGACCCTCGGCATCGTGGGGGAGTCCGGCTGCGGCAAGTCCACCGTCGCCAAGCTGCTCGTCCACCTCGAACGGCCCACTGCCGGCGAGATCCGCTACAAGGGGGAGGACATCACCAGGCTGTCCCGGCGCGCCCTGCGGGCCGTGCGCCGCAACATCCAGATGGTGTTCCAGGACCCGTACACCTCGCTGAACCCGCGCATGACGGTCGGCGACATCATCGGCGAGCCCTTCGAGATCCACCCCGAGGCCGCGCCCAAGCGCAACCGCCGGCAGCGGGTGCGCGAACTGCTGGACGTGGTCGGGCTCAACCCGGAGTACATCAACCGCTATCCGCACCAGTTCTCCGGCGGTCAGCGCCAGCGCATCGGCATCGCGCGCGGCCTGGCGCTCAACCCGGAGATCATCATCTGCGACGAGCCGGTGTCCGCGCTGGACGTCTCCGTGCAGGCCCAGGTGGTCAACCTGCTGGAGAAGCTGCAGCGGGAGTTCGGGCTGTCGTACGTCTTCATCGCGCACGACCTGTCCGTGGTGCGGCACATCAGCGACCGGGTCGCGGTGATGTACCTCGGCAGACTGGCCGAGGTCGGCACGGACGCCCAGATCTACGAACACCCCACCCACCCCTACACCCAGGCTCTGCTCTCCGCCGTGCCCGTGCCGGACCCCGCGGCGCGCGAGCGGCGGGAGCGGATCCTGTTGGCGGGCGACGTGCCTTCGCCGGCGCATCCGCCGAGCGGGTGCCGCTTCCGTACGCGTTGCTGGAAGGCGAAGGAGAAGTGTGCCCGGCTGGTGCCGCCGCTGGAAATCCCGGACTGGTTCCGGGAGGGGGGCGGACCGTCCGCCCATGCCTCGGCCTGCCACTATGCGGAGGAGCGACGCGTGGTGCCCATCGAAGCCGACGGTGCACCGTAGAAGGACGGGTGCACCGGGGAAGGACGGGGGCGGGGCGCGAGCCGTGGTTCAGTCGCCCTCGGCGGCCCGCAGGGCCGGGTCCAGGATGACCTCCGTTGTGCGGGCGACCGTCGGTGGCTCCGGGAAGTGGCATGCCGACAGGTGGCCCTCGCCGCTGCCCTCCGCGCGGACCAGTGGCGGTTCCTCCGCCGCGCAGCGTTCGCGCGCCTTCCAGCAGCGCGTGCGGAAGCGGCAGCCGCTCGGCGGGCGGACGGGGGAGGGGACGTCGCCCGCCAGCCGGATGCGCTCACGGGGTGCCTCCCCGGTGGCGTCGAGGTCCGCCGCCTCCGGCACCGCCGACAGCAGCGCGTGCGTGTACGGGTGGCGCGGACGCTCGTAGATGTCGTCGCGCTCGCCCACCTCCACGATCTTGCCGAGGTACATCACGGCGACGCGCTGCGAGAAGTGCCGCACGACGGCGAGGTCGTGCGCGATGAAGAGGAACGCGATGCCCAGCTCCCGCCGCAGCCGCTGCAGCAGGTTGACGACCTGCGCCTGGATGGAGACGTCGAGGGCCGAGACCGGCTCGTCGGCGACGATCACCTTGGGTTCGAGCGCCAGCGCCCGCGCCACCCCGATGCGCTGCCGCTGGCCGCCGGAGAACTCGTGCGGGAAGCGGTTGTAGTGCTCGGGGTTGAGGCCGACGGTCTCCAGCAGCTCCCGGACGCGCGCCTCGCGGCCGCCCGGCGGCGCGATGCCGTTGATCTCCATCGGACCCGCGATGATCTTCCCGACCGTCTGCCGCGGATTGAGCGACGAGTACGGGTCCTGGAAGATCATCTGGATCTCGGAGCGGATCGGGGCGAGCTGTTTGCGCCCCGCGTGGGTGATGTCCTCGCCGCGGTAGAGGATGCGCCCGGCGGTCGGCTCCAGCAGCCGGGTCAGCAGCCGTCCCGTCGTGGACTTGCCGCAGCCGGACTCGCCGACCAGGCCGAAGCTCTCCCCGGCCCGCACGGTCAGGTCGATGCCGTCCACGGCCTGCACGGCCCCGACCTTCCGCCTGACCGGAAAGCCGCCCGTGATCGGAAAGTGCTTGGTCAGCCCCTCGGCCACCAGGATGTCGCTCATGGCTCCCGCTCCTCAGCCCAGCCGGGGCTTGATCTGCCCGGTGAAGATGCTCCGCTTGCGTTCCGCGCTCAGGTGACAGGCGCCGCCCCGCCCGTCCGGCAGCTCCGGCCGCTCGGTGGCGCACCGGTCGCCGCCCACCTCGCCCGTGAAGGCGCACCGCGGGTGGAACGGGCAGCCGGGCGGGGGTGCCAGCAGGCTCGGCGGCGTGCCGGGAATGGGGCTCAGCGGCTCCTCGACGTCGGAGCGGAGCCGGGGCATCGAACCCAGCAGCCCCCAGGTGTACGGGTGCCGGGGTTCGCGCAGCACCTCGCGGACGGTGCCGTACTCGACGGCCCGGCCGGCGTACATCACCAGCAGCTCGTCGACGGTGTTGGCGACGACGCCCAGGTCGTGCGTGATCAGGACGATCGCCGAACCCGTCTGCTGCTGCAGGTCCTTGAGCAGATCGAGGATCTGGGCCTGCACGGTGACGTCGAGGGCGGTCGTCGGCTCGTCGGCGATCAGCAGCTCGGGGTCGCAGACCAGCGCCATGGCGATCATCGCCCGCTGCCGCATGCCGCCGGAGAACTGGTGCGGGTAGTCGTCCACCCGCAGCGCGGCGTTGGGGATGCCGACCTTCTCCAGCATCTCGATCGCCCGCAGCCGGGCGTCCCGCCGGGAGGCGCCGGTGTGCTTGCGGAAGGGCTCGGCGATCTGCCGGCCGACGGTGTAGTACGGGGAGAGGGCGGTGAGCGAGTCCTGGAAGATCATCGCCATGGAGTCGCCGCGCAGCTTCTCCAGCACCGGCTCCGGGGCGCCGGTCAGCTCCTGGCCGTCGAGCAGGATCTCGCCGCGGATCGTGGTGCGCCGCGGGTCGTGCAGGCCGAGCACGGCCAGGCTGGTGACGGACTTGCCCGAGCCGGACTCGCCGACGATGCCGAGGGTGCGGCCGCGCTCCAGGCCGAAGGAGAGGCCGTCGACGGCCTGCACGGTGCCGTCCTCGGTGGCGAAGCGTACGGACAGGTCCCGTACGGACAGGAAGGGGGTCAACTGCGGTCTCCTGACGGCTAGGCGAGCCGCACGCGCGGGTCGATGAAGGCGTAGGCGGCGTCGACGACGATGTTGGCGACGACGATCGCCGTGCAGCCGACGAGCATCACGGCCATCAGGGTGGGCAGGTCCGTCTCGCTCACCGAGGAGACCGCGAGCCGGCCCAGCCCGTGCAGGCTGAAGGTGAACTCGGTGATGATGGCGCCGCCGAAGAGCGACCCGAGGTCGATGCCGAAGATGGTGACGATGGGCGCCATCGCGCCCCGCCAGGCGTAGCGGAAGAACACGGTGCGCCGGGACAGGCCCTTGGCGCGGGCGGTGCGCACGTGGTCCTCGGCGAGCTGCTCGATCATCTGGGAGCGGGTCATGCGGCTGTAGTTGGCGATGAAGATGATGGAGAGCACCAGCCAGGGGATGAGCATGCCGGTGAACCACTTCACGGGGTTCTCGGTGATGGGGTGGTAGGCGGGGTTGTCCATCCAGTGCAGGCCGCTGACGAACACGGCGAGCGCGATGACGCCCACGAAGTAGATCTGCAGGGCGTTGCCGATGAGCGACAGGGAGCTGAAGAACTTGTCGATCCAGGTGCCGCGGAAGGCGGCGGCGAGCATGCCGATGCCCACGCCGACGGTCAGGAAGACGGCGGCGCCGCCCAGGGTGATGGACAAGGTGGTCGGGAAGCGGTCCACGATGGTGCCCCAGACCGGCTGCTGGTTGGAGAAGGAGTAGCCGAAGCAGGGCGCCGGGCAGTGGCCGACGGTGAAGTCGCGGCCGGTGACGATGCCCGACATGTAGTGCCAGTACTGGACGGGCACCGGCTGGTCGAGGCCCAGGTTCTTGTTGATGACCGCGATGGCGTCCGGGGTGCAGTTCTTGCCGCAGGACATCAGGGCGGGCTCGGAGGGCAGGGCGAAGAACAGGAAGAACGTGATCGCGCTGATCAGCAGGATGATGACGATCGCGCCCAGGGAGCGGCGGAGGAGGAATCTCAGCATGGACGTTCCGGGAGGCGTCTGCCCGGCGGTGGCGCTCACCGGGTGGCGGGCGGGGTGGCCGGGCCGGGCCCTGGCGGCCCGGCCCGGTGGCGCGCCGGTCGGCGCGTGCTACTTCACGAACGCTCCGGTCGGGTCGGCGGTCCCGTAGACCGGGTGGTACTTGACCCCGCCGAGGTTCGAGCCCCACAGGGAGAACTGCCGGTTGTAGAAGACCGGGACGCCCGCGACCTCGTCGGTGAGGATCCGGTCGGCCAGCTTCTGCCACTCGGGTGCGGCCTGCTTCACGTCGGGGATCGCACTGATGCGGTCGATCTCCGCGTCGATCTTGCTGTTGTTGAGGTGGCTGTAGTTCTGGGCGCCGTCGGCGATCTGCCGGCCGTCGAAGAGCGGCGGAACGACCGTGGAGGAGACGGGCCAGTCCGCGCCCCAGGAAGTGCGGTAGATGTCGAACTGGTTCTTCACCTCGGCGATCGCCGTCCGCCAGGTGTTGGAGTCGACCTCCTTCTTCTGCACCTTGAAGCCCGCCCGCTCCAGGGCCTGGGTGACCACCACGGCCACCTTCTGCTGGACGTCGGTGTTGGCGTAGGCGTAGACGATCTCCTGGCCGACCTTTCCGGCCTCCGTCAGCAGCTGCTTGGCCTTCTCCGGGTCACCGGCCGGGCTCTTCTTCTTCCCGAAGGGGTCGGTGGGCTGGTAGCCGTCCATGGCGGGGGAGAGGTAGTTGGTGGCCAGCAGGCCGGCCGTCGCCCCGCCCATCTGCTGCACGATCTGCCCGTTGGGCATGGCGAGGGCGAGGGCCTTGCGGACCCGGACGTCCTTGAGCCGGTCCATGTTGAAGCTGATGTAGTCGACGTAGGGCTGGATCTCCACGAAGCGGCGGGCCTTGGTGTCGGACTGGCCGAGCACCTTCTCCGTCATCTCCGGGGCCACGGCGTTGGAGAACGACATGGCGTTCTTGTCCGCGCCCTGGTCGGCGAGGAAGCGGCGGGTGGAGTCCGCGAACTGGTGGCCGAAACTGATCTCGAACTTGTCGGGGTACTGATGGCGGACCGGGTCCGTCTTCGGGTCCCAGTGCTCGTTGCGCACGAGTGTGAGCGACTTGCCGACCTTGTAGTCGGCGACCTTGTACGGGCCGGAGGAGAAGGGCGCGTTGTCGTACTTCTGCTTGGTGTCCTTCTCGGCCTTGACCGGGCCGATGTTCGGCATCGCCGTCGCGAAGGGCGTGTCCGCGTGCGGCTTGCTGAAGTGGAAGATCACCGTCTTGTCGTCGGGGGTGTCCAGCACGGAGGCGGGCAGGTGCTTCCCGTCGTACGGGCCCTCCGGCAGCGCCTTGCGGAAGGCGTTGCCGTCGCCGGAGAGCCACTGGGGGATGTAGAGCGGGCCGTCCGTCTCGAAGGGGGCGTAGAGCCGCTCGATGCCCCAGCGGACGTCCTTCGACGTGATGGGCGAGCCGTCCTCGAACTTCAGCCCGTCCTTGAGCGTGAACTTCCACGTCTTCCCGCCGTCCGAGGCGGTGCCGGCGTCGGTGGCCAGATCGCCGACGACCTTGACCCGGCCCTTGTCGTCCACCTTGTAGGACGTGAGGGTGCGGTTGTAGAGCATCTGGTTCGTCAGGACGTCGGAGTAGTAGATCTGGCCCGGGTCGAGGTGGTTGAAGGCGTCGCGCTGGAGCACCCCGACGGTGCCCCCCTTCTTGGCCCCGGACACCTCGGGGGCGGGGCCGGCGGAGTCGGCCTTGGTGCCGATGGAGTAGTTGGCCGAGGTGGTCTTGTCCTCGCCCGGCCCCTGGCTCTGCTTGTCCCCGTCGCCGCCACCCCCTCCGCTGCTGCACGCGGAGAGCACCAGGGCCCCTGCCGCCAGGGCCACGGCGGAGAGCCGGGCTCTGCGCCTGGGGAACATCGTCGCGGAAGTCATGGGTGCACCTGCCTGTCGGTTGCCTGTCGGCTGCCGGTCGTGGACGACGTGCGAGGGCGCGCTCAGCGCGCGGTCCGGGGATCGAAGGCGTCCCGGACCGAGTCCCCCAGGAGGTTGAAGGCGACGACGAAGGCGATCATCGCCAGCCCGGGGAAGAAGATGTAGGTGATGTCGCTCTCGTAGTAGTGGGCGCCGTTGGCGAACATCCGGCCCCAGTCCGGGGTGGGTTCCAGGATCCCCACGCCGATGAAGGACAGCCCCGCCTCGATGGTCACGATCGTGGGCAGCATCAGCGTCGACTGCACGAGGATCGGCGTCCACAGATTGGGCAGCAGCTCCTTGGTGATGATCCGCCACGGGGAGGCCCCGGTGACCTTCGCCGCCTCGACGAACTCCCGCTCCCGCAGGCTGAGCACCTGGCCCCGCAGCAGCCGCGCCATGCCCATCCACCCCAGCACCCACAGCACCAGGATCAGGGTGAGCACCCGCAGGTAGGTCGGGGTCTCCTTGTTCGGGCTGACGAAGAGGGAGTAGACGACCGGCGTGAAGGCGATGAACGACAGCTGGCTCGGGAAGGCCAGCAGCAGGTCGATGAACCGGCCCAGGAAGTAGTCGGTCCTGCCGCCCACGTAGCCGGCGGTCACCCCGATCAGGATGCCGGTCAGCACGCACAGCACCGTGGCGGCGGCCGCGATCAGCAGCGAGGTGCGGATGCCGTAGACGAGCTGGGTGAGCACGTCCCGGCCCAGGGTCGGCTCGATGCCGAACCAGAAGTCCCCGGAGATCCCGCCGTTGGGCTTCACCGGATAGCCGAACTCGTTCAGCAGGCCCGGCCGGTCGATGCCGTAGGTGGTGGTCGGGTCCTTGCCGTAGACCTTCGAGATCAGGGGCGCGGCGAGGGCGACGAGGAAGAAGAAGGCCACGACACAGGCGGAGACCACGCCCGGGCGGTCGCGCTTGAAGCGCCGCCACATCAGCTGGCCGGGCGACCGGCCCTCCGGCGCGGTGGGCCCGCCGCCCCCCGCGGCCCCGGAGGGAACGGCGGGCGGCGTCTGGGAAGGTGTCCGGGAAGCACTCGTCATCGCGCAGATCCCCCGCACTGTGGTCTCGTCGGCCCTCGCGGCCCCTGCGAACGCGGTTGGGCTGAGCCGGACTTTCGCAACGCGGGCACAGTGCAGTCAAGGGGGCTGCGGTGGACGATGCGGCCTTCTGCGGCATCTTGAGCGAAGGTTGTGCAGATCGAGGTGGCGGCGTGCTTGACAGGCCGTCAAGCACGCCGCGCCACGGACCACACCAAAGGGTCTGCGGAGATCAGCCCATGCCCAAGGACCGCTTGAGGAAGTCGACTTGGAGCAGGAGCAGGTTCTCGGCGACCTCCTCCTGCGGCGTCATGTGCGTCACCCCGGACAGCGGCAGCACCTCGTGCGGCCGGCCCGCCGCGAGCAGCGCCGAGGACAGCCGCAGGGTGTGGGCCGCGACCACGTTGTCGTCGGCGAGGCCGTGGACGATCATCAGTGGACGGGTTTGTTCCGCCGGCGACGACAGACCGTCGTCGGTGACCAGGGCGTTGCGGGCGTACACCGCGGCGTTCTCCTGCGGCAGGCCCAGGTAGCGCTCGGTGTAGTGGGTGTCGTACAGCCGCCAGTCGGTGACGGGGGCGCCCGCGACGGCCGCGTGGAAGACGTCCGGGCGGCGCAGGACGGCCAGCGCCGCGAGGTAGCCGCCGTAGGACCAGCCGCGGATGCCGACCCGGCCCAGGTCCAGCGGATGGTCCACGGCCAGCGCCTGCAGCGCCGAGACCTGGTCGTCCAGCGTTACGCCGGCGAAGTCCTCGTGGACGGCCTTCTCCCAGCCCGGCGAGGTGTGCGGGGTGCCCCGGCCGTCGGCGACGACCACGGCGAAGCCCTGGTCGGCGAACCACTGCGACGTCAGGTACGCGTTGTGGGCGGCGGCCACGCGCTGGCCGTGCGGTCCGCCGTACGGGTCCATGAGCACCGGCAGCGGGCCGTCGCCCTCGCGGTAGCCCGACGGCAGCAGCACGGCGCAGGGGATGCCGAGGTCGCCGGCCCGGGTCAGCCGGGGCCGGGCGGTCAGCACCGGCGTCTCGGCGTACGAGGGCACCGTGGCGACCTGCTTGCCCTCGCGCAGCACCCGCACCTCCGCCCCCGGCCGGTCCAGGCACGCCGACGCCAGCACCGTCACCGCACCCGAACGCACCGCCGAATGCCGGCCCGGCCCCTCCGAAACCCGCTCCACCCCCAGCTCGTTGACGCGGTACACGTGCGCCTCGCCGGTCTCCGCGTCCACGGCACCGGCTCCGGCGGAGGCGGCGATCAGCACGTCCTCCGCGACGTCCAGGACGGAGAGCACGTGCAGCTGCGGACCGGTCAGCGCCCGGTCGCCCACGACCAGGACGCGGGCCCCTCCCTCGTCCGCGATGCGCACGAGCCGGCCGTCGGGCGTCCAGGCGGGCACGCCATCGAAAAGTTCCAGCCACTTCGGGTCCTCGTCCGCGTGCAGGAGGCGCGTGGCTCCCGTCGCGGTGTCCACCATGAGGTACGCCTGCGCCCGCTGGTCGCGGGACTGCACCTGCAGCACCGGCGGGCCGTCCGCCGACCAGTGCACACGTGCCAGATAGGGGTGGCGCTCGCGGTCCCAGACGACGTCGGTCCGCGAGCCGTCCAGGCGCAGCAGGGACAGCGAGACGACGGCGTTGGGGGTGCCGGCCGCCGGGTAGGCGACCTCGGCGGGCGCGCTGCCCGGGTGGGCCGGGTCGGCGATCCACCAGCGCTGCACGGGCGCGTCGTCCACGCACGCGGCCAGCAGTGCGTCGCTGTCGGGGGACCACCAGAAGCCGCGCAGCCGGTGCATCTCCTCGGCGGCGATGAACTCCGCCAGCCCCCACATGGTGGTGGCGCTCGACGGCTCGGCCAGGGCCCGGTCCCCGCTTCCGTCCGCCGCAACGACCCGCAGGGCGCGGCCCGCCACGTAGGCCACGTGACGCCCGTCGGGGGAGGGCCGGGGATCGGCCACCGGGCCCGGCACGGGCAGTTCGCGCGCCGTACCGCCGCGCAGCCCGGCCACCCACAGCCGCCCGGACAGCGCGAAAGCGGCCAACTCCGCGGCCCGGTCCACCGCGTAGCCGACGATGCCCGCCGAGCCCTCCCGGCTGCGCTCGCGGCGCGCCCGCTCCTCGGCGGACAGCTCCTCGTCCGCGCCGCCCAGCAGGGCCGCGGGGTCGGCGGCCGGATACTCCCGTCCCGTGTCGAGGTCGAGCACCCACAGTGCGTTGGCCCGGTCGGTGCCGCCGCGCGACCGCAGGAAGGTGACGCGCGAGCCGTCCGGCGACACGCCGAACGAACGGGGCGCCCCGAGGGAGAAGCGCTGGGTGCGGGCGTGCTGTCGGGGGAACGAGAGCTGTCCGGTCATATGGCGAGCCTACGGGCCTTACCACCGGGTTCACCCAAGACGGCGAGAACTCGCCGTGCGCCCCGTGTTTGCGCCCGTGCACCGAGTCATGCGCACGCACGGAAAGTTATGATCGCTCGCGCATAGTGGGTATGACTCCCTGGCGTCGTGTGCCCCGTCCGGGCATTCGTATGCCTGTCCTTCCGACCGCACGTTCCTGGAGGTGAGCCGCTGTGGCACTTTCGATTTCGGCGGTGGTGCTGCTGGCGATCATCGTCTTCCTGCTGGTCCGGAAGTCCGGGTTGAAGGCCGGGCACGCAGTGGTCTGCGTGCTGCTGGGCTTCTACCTCGCGAGTTCGTCCATCGCCCCGACGCTCAACCAGCTGAGCACGAGCGTGGCCGGCATGATCAACAACATCAAGTTCTGACCGGCCGGACGCGGCAGGGGCCGGGGCGCCCGGGGGGCGCTCCGGCGGTCCGGTGCGACTCGTAGGCTGGTGTCATGACCGACCTTCCCGGCCGCCGGCTGCTCCTGGTGCACGCGCACCCCGACGACGAATCGATCAACAACGGCGCGACCATGGCCAAGTACGCCGCCGAGGGTGCCCACGTCACGCTCGTGACCTGCACCCTGGGCGAGGAGGGCGAGGTGATCCCGCCCGCCCTCAGACACCTCGCCGCGGACCGGGACAACACGCTCGGCGCGCACCGGCTGGGCGAACTGGCGGCCGCCATGGCGGAGCTGGGCGTGACCGACCACCGCTTCCTCGGCGGCCCCGGGCGCTACCGCGACTCCGGCATGATGGGCGCGCCGCAGAACGACCGCCCCGAGTGCTTCTGGCGGGCCGACGTGGACGAGGCCGCCGCATCCCTCGTTGAGGTGATCCGCGAGGTGCGGCCCCAGGTGCTCGTCACCTACGACCCCGACGGCGGCTACGGCCACCCCGACCACATCCAGGCGCACCGTGTCGCCACGCGCGCCGTGGAGCTCGCCGCCGAGTCCGCGTTCCGCCGGGACCTCGGCGAGCCGCACGAGATCGCGAAGGTCTACTGGAACTGCGTCCCGCGCTCGGTGGTGGAAGCGGGCTTCGAGCGGCTGCGCGAGGCCGGCCGTGAGGGCGACCTCTTCCCCGGGATCGCCTCGCCCGCCGACGTGCCGGGCGTGGTGCCCGACGAAGAGGTCACCGCGGCCGTCGACACCTCCGCCTTCGCGCCGGCCAAGGCCGCCGCGATGCGTGCCCATGCCACGCAGATCGCCGTGGACGGGCCGTTCTTCGCGCTCTCCAACGACCTGGGGCAACCGCTGTTCCCCACCGAGTACTACAAGCTCGTCCGGGGCCGGGCCGGCGCCGTGCGCGAGGACGACCTCTTTGCGGGAGTGGACGCGTGAACGGCACGGGTGGAATGGGCGGCGGCCTGCTGAAGCCGGTCGGCATCGGGCGGCTGTGCGCGTACGCCGGGCTGGTCGCGCTGGGCGTCCTGACCGGAGTGGCCGGGTCGCTCGTGCAAGGCGGGTGGTTCCCCGCCGGGTTGCTGCTGGCCCTGCTCGGCCTCGGCGGCCTGTGCTACGGCGCGGTCGTGGCCACCGGGAGCAGAGCGGGGGGCGGGGCCGCGGGCATCGGGTGGCTCATCGCCGTGCTCGTCCTGGCCGCCAACCGGCCGGAGGGGGACTTCCTCTTCGGGGCCGGAATCGGGTCATATGCCTTTCTGTTGGGAGGAATGGCCTTCGCTGTGATGTGCGCCACTGTCCCGAAGCTGCCGCAACCGGACGGGCCTTCGGCCCGACTTGGCAAGTGACGTGACGATTTTTACCTGACTGCTCTCCACCGGCCGGGGGAGGGAAACAGCGGTCGTCGAATACGGGCCCGTGGTGCCCAGTATGGTGGTGCGCGCCGCCGAGCCTCCCCTGGCCTCCGGCGATGGGCGACCCAAAGCGAGGTCACGAGGGCGGCAAAGAGTAACCGGGAGAACCTGCTTTGAGCCGTGCATCTGACAGTTCGTCCTCCGGGCCCCAGGGGCGCGGCGGCGCCGCCTACCCCTCGGGCACCCCGCCGTACGGGACCAACCCCGGCGAGGAACCGACCGGATCCGCTGCTTCCGCTTCCTCGGGCAAGCCGGGCGAGCCGAAGACCGAGACCACGATGACGACGCGGATCCGCATCAACATCCCGGGCTCGCGGCCCATCCCGCCGGTCGTCCTGCGGACGCCCGTCGGCGACGAGGCCGCGGCCGGAGCCCCGGACGCCCCCGCAGCCCCCGCCGCTCCCGCAGCGCCCGCCAGGGACGGCGGCGCGCGCAAGGAGGGCCTGCCCGTGCGCCCCAAGCCCACCGCCCAGACGCCCGCCGCCGCGGCGGGTTCCGCGGCCGCGGGAGGCGACGGCGACCGCTCGGAGAAGACCAGCGACTGGTTCGCTCCGCGCAAGTCGGGCGGCACCCCGCCGC